>CAMDMH010000057.1 GCA_945901835.1 Devosia equisanguinis
GAGATCAGCCGAGACCGACGCGGCAACTGCCTCGATCCCACCAGCCATAGTCACGAATCTCCACCCGTTGATTCGGGAGGACTCTCTGAATCACACCGAGATTCCAGCGGTCAACGAAAAACGACGGAAAATTCTGATGGGTGGTGAGATATCGATGCCACCGGCGGTTGCTACCGCACGTTCGAGCGTCTATTCGTTGTCGAGTATTAGGCGATGCGCCCGCCGGGGGTTGGTCGGAACGCGCATTTGCCGAAAGTAGCCCGTCGCAATCGAGGCCATCCCGACCGGCACCCATCAGCCCGCCGGAACTCAGAAGTCATTCAGAACTCATCAGGTGTGGAAGAGCCCATGGCCGTCTCGTCAGCTTCTGCAGACCGCAAGCCACGCCTCAAAGCCATTCGCGGCGGCAAGGGCACGCCTGCGTCGGCGAGTGTCGCCTCCGCCCTGCGAACGCTCGAGATCGAACGCGACGGCATGCGCGCCCTGGTCGACGCAATTGCAGGCCCTTTAGCCGAACCGTTTTCGGCTGCCGTAGACACGCTGAAGAATGCACGCGGTCGCATCATCGTGACCGGTATCGGCAAGTCCGGCCACGTCGGCCAGAAACTCGCCGCGACTTTCGCATCGACCGGCTCGCCGGCCTTCTTCGTACATCCCAGCGAAGCAAGTCACGGCGATCTCGGCATGATTACGCGAGACGATGTGATCCTCGCGCTGTCATGGTCCGGCGAGACCGTCGAGCTGAAGAACATCCTGACTTTCTCCCGCCGCTTCGCCGTGCCGCTCATCGCGATCACGTCGCGTCGCGAATCGGCCCTCGGCCGCACCGGCGACGTTGTGCTGGAGCTCCCCCGCATCAAGGAAGCCTGCCCGCATGGCCTCGCCCCCACGACGTCCACGACGATCCAGCTTGCGCTCGGTGATGCACTCGCGATCGCGCTGCTCGAAGTGAAGGGCTTCACCGCCCATGACTTCAAGGAGTTCCACCCGGGCGGCTCGCTCGGCGCCCAGCTCAAGTTCGTCACGGACGTGATGCACAAGGTCGACAGCCTGCCCCTCGCCGATGAATCCACGCTGATGTCGGACGCGATCGTCATCATGACGCAACGCTCGTTCGGCTGCCTCGGCGTGCTCGATCCGAAGGGCTGCCTGGTCGGCATCATCACGGACGGCGACTTGCGGCGTCACATGGGCCGCAATCTGATGGCGACGCGCGTCGGCGACATCATGACCAAGAAGCCGAAGACCATAAAGCCGGGCGTGATGGCGTCAGCCGCGCTCGAAATGCTGAACTCGTCGCGGATCACCGCGCTGTTCGTCGTCGACAAGGGCAAGCCCATCGGCATCATCCACGTTCACGACCTGCTGCGGACGGGCGTGGTGTGAAGACTTCCCCCTCCCCGCTTATGGGATATGGTCAGGGGTGGGGCATCCTGAACTCAACTGATCTTCGTCGGGCTTCCCCCCTCCGGCCTATGGGCCACCTCCCCCACGAAGGGGGAAGATAAACCGCTAGTCCGATCCGAAAATCGAAGCAGTTATTGTTCAGTGCTGCCCGACCTCAGCATCAAAGGCTTGATAGAACCCCTCAAATCGAACCCCTCAACCCGTAGCCACCACGCGCGTCGGCTTACGTGGCTCGGCTTCCGCATCGCCGGGCACCCCCGGATCATCGGGCGCACGCGGCGCAATGAACATACCGGGCTCCAGTGCTTTCTTGGGCGATGGCTGCAAACTGACCGTTCGCTCTGAAACGGCAGCGACACTCGCCGAGGGCTTTGCCTCGACGACCTTCGATTCACCGGCCAAACTACCCGTGTCTTTCCGAGAAGCGAGCGCCGCTCCGCTCACGACTTCCACACTGCTTGTGCGATCGGCGCCGTCCTTGCGAACCGAAGCGACCTGCCGCGTCCGCTCCTCCGCTTCGACGCGCACCGCACGCGGTAATTGAGCGTCGGCCCGGCTCGGCATCGTCGCCGGAACGACATCCTCCGCTTGCCGCGAAGGCGCAGTCGCTGACCGTTTGGGCGCAGCCCCCACTTCGGGCTTCGCCGCCACCGGCACCGGCGCGCCGAGCTTGACCAGTTCATCGAGCTTGGCCGCCAGCAATTCGGTATCCGCCGCGTCCAGCGCGTCGGCCGGCGCCCGCCACTGGAACGCGTCGAACGCCCCCGTGACCGGCGACACCGGCGCCCACTTTTCCGACACCACGCCGTCTGCGACCCATGCCGGATCACGCGGCGCATGCACCGCCCGAGCCAGCCACTCGCGAACCCGGCCCTTGTCGGCCCCGTCCTCGCCCTCGATCCGCGCCATCAGCATGCACACGCGCTGCGTCAGCCGCGAGGAATCGAGCGCTTCCAGCACACCACGCGCGAGCACCCAATCCTTGGCCTCGACCGCGGCGGTCGCGATCGCCACCGGCGTCTCGATCGAATGCGGGTTGAGCTGCGCGAGTTTCTTGACCCGCGTCAGCCGGTCGGACGGGCTGTCACCGATCCGAGCATGCGCGTAGACCAGCGCGAGCTCCGGATGCGGGTTCCGCCGCCAGGCCCGCTCGATGATCTTCGCCGCCCGCTTCGTATGCCCACGTGCAGCCAGCATCCGGCCGGCGAGCACCGCAGCCGGCACGAGATCGTGCGCCAGATGATGTGCCTCGACCGCGAGGTTCATCGCCCGGTTCGGATCGCTCTCTTCGAGCGCCTGCGCCCGTGCCGTCATCAACACGGCCCGACGGCGATCGAGCCCCGGCTTTGCGTGATGCTGATGCTTCTTGGAAATCGTCAGCGTCTGCAGCGCACCGGCCCAGTCGCTCTCTTTGCACTGTAGATCGAACAGCGCATCGACCGCCCATGACAGACGCGGATTGAGCCCCACCGAGCGCTCCGCGAACTGCCGCGCAGCCTCGCGCTCGCCCTCGCGCTCGGCTTCGAGGAACAAGCCGCGCAATCCCAACTGCTCCGTTTCCGGCTGGCCCAGCATCGCCTCGAACATCCGCCGCGCGGTGGCACGATCGCCCGATAGCTGCGCCGCCTGCGCACGCAACAGATGCGTCAGCGGCTCGTTCGGCAATGCCTTGCGTGCCTGCACCGCATACCGCGTCGCCGTATCCCGGTCGCCCGCGCCGATCGCGATCATGCCGCCCGAAAGCGCTTCGAGCCCGCGCATCTGCCTGCGCCGGTTGAAGAACATGCCGATCGATGCAGGACTGCGCCACAAAGCGGTGACTATCGACCACGTCAGGATGGCGAGACCGACGACCAGAGCGAGCATCACGACCGCGCGGAACACGCTGGTCTCGATCTCGTAGCCCTGCCAATTGATGAGCAGGCTTCCAGGTCTGTCGGCGAGCCACGAAAGCCCGCTGGCGGCGACCGCGATACCGATCAGGAATACGACAAGACGCACCATCGCCCGTCAGCCTTTCTTGCCAGCTTGACCCTGCGCGCCGAGCGAAGCCTTAAGCTCCTGCTCGACGGCCGAGATCGCGCGCTCTACTGCCGCACGCCCTTCGACTTTTTCGAGCCAGGCCTTGGCCGGCGCCCGCGCCTTCGCCGAAAGCTTTCCAGCCTCCGCCACGACATCCGCCAGCCGCCCCGCCTTGAGGCTCTGCTCCATACGCGCCACGCCGCCTTCGACGCTTCTGTCGTCTTCCCCCTGCTCGACCTTTCGGATCCGCACGACCGACTTCGCAGAAGCGATCAGCTTGTCGGTCCAGTGCGCCTCGGCCGGCTGGCTGTCGGCATCGATGATCGCGAACGCGCCTGTCTTGAACTCGCGCTCCAGTTCGCCCAGCGAAGGCACACCGCGCTCGCGGTATCGTTCGAGCACCGAAAGGTCGATCTTCGGACCAGCCACGCGGCGCACTTCCGCAAGCTCCGATGAGAACCCGACGCCGCGCTCGATCGTGCGCTTGAGATTGCCGAGTTCAAGCGCAGTGACGATCCGCTCGACGTTCTGGCGCCGGTCGTCCTCGTTGCGCACCACGCCCTGCACGTTCTGCTCGAGCGCCGACAGTTTCGACGTCAGCGGCGAGATCGCCGTCGAAACATCGGCCGCACGCGCCACGTTCTGCATCTCGCGGCCGATCTCGGCTTTGAGCGCCGTGGTCGCATCGCGCAAGCCAGCCATCGCGGTCTCGAGCCGATCGCTCTGTGCCTTCAGGCCATCGACGCGCTGCATGATCTGCGCGGAATCGTTCTTGACGCTTGCGAGTTCCCGGTCGAGCCGCTGGGTACCCGCGCGCGCCCCGTTCGCCGCATCGGTGGATTGCGAAAGTCTGCTGTCCACCTCCTGCGTCACGGCCTTGCGCAATTGCGTGATCTGCGTCGCCATCCCTGACTCGAGATCGGTCAGCTTGCCCGCGATGGCCGCAAGCTGAGGAATACGGCCCCGCGACGTATCGCCGAGGGCGGCTGCCGAAAGCGTGGACAGCGTCTCTTCGAGCTTGGCGAGCTTCTCTGCATCCGCCCCACCTGCCGGCGCCGCCACCAGCTTCTCGCCGAGCGACTTCGTTTCACCCGCAAGCTGTTCCTGCTGCGCCTCGATCGTCTTCGCCGCGCTCTCGTAGTCGGCCAGGCGTTTCTCGGCGGTCGCAAGCCGGCCAACGAGTTCGGACGCAGCCGGACGCGCAGCCGCCGCCTCCAGTGACTTCAATCGGGCTTCGACCGCTTGCGACGAAACATTTTGATCGGCAGTGCCGGTTCCGGACTTCTGCATCAAACCATCAGCGCCGAGCAGCGCGAAAAGACCTCCGGCAAGACCGGCCACCAGATGGGTCGCAGCACCGCGCAATCCGCCACTTGCAGCGGCCGGCCGCGCGACGGGAGGCATCACGGGAGGCGTGACGGGCGGAATGCTCTTGTCGCCACCAGCGGCGGTCGCCCCGGAACCCGTTGCCGTCTTCGCTGAATTCGACGATCCCGCCGCAGTCGACGCAGTAGCCGTCGTCGATCCAGCAGCGGTTCCCGTCGTCGTCCCGGACGTCGATGCTGCCGGGCTTTTTGCTTCCCCAGCTTTGGCGCTACTCGCGGCCGAAGTGCCTGTCGCAGCAGTAGCGGCAATAGCCGGCCCCGTCGCGGGCGCTCCCGCAGCCTTCGCAGCCGCCGCAGCAACTGTCGTGGCCGCCTTCGCAGCCTCGGTCGGATCTTTGATGTCGACCTCGGTCGGCTTGAGATCGATCAAGGCCGACGGCTTCTTCTGCGCATCGGGGCCGGGCTTCACACCCTTGCCCGAATTGTCGTTGTTGCTCGCCATGGAACTCGTATTCTCCGGAAACAACAGCATTCGCCGGGCCCGGGCCCGTCTGAGCGGTCAGTAGCCAACAGAGGCGTTTAGACTTCCTCTATGACGGCCCCGCATACGCTTCCATTATGGCAACTTCGACACACCTCTAGCAACTAATGTGAGTAGTGCTTTTAGGTTGGGTTGACTTGGCATGGAGCTTGGCACGGCACCAAGGACAACGAGCGCCTTCGCCACTTCAGCCGAAAGACAATAATGCATTGTATTGCGGAGCTTGCCGCTGAGCCCGCACCCCAGCATCAACCGCGCGTATGTCCGCGCCGTTTGCGCCGAAAGCAGCAGAACACCGTCCACTTCGCCCGCCTGGAAGCGAGCCACGATCGGCGCACCGAGCCGCTCTGCCGTGACCACCGAATAGACGACCGGCTCCTGCACGTGAAACCCGAGATGCCGCAGCTCCTCGCCGACATCGACAGCCTTGCGCTCGCCGGAGAGATAAATCAGCGATCCCGCGTTGACGTCGGCGTGCTCGGCGATGAAACCGACCAGCGCGCGCGCATCTCGTGGCCCTTGCAGCACCTGTTGGAAACCAAGCGCTTGCGCGGTCCCGGCCGTTCCCGGCCCGACCGTGTAGATCGGCAAACCGAGCGCTGCAGACAGCAACGGGCTCTGCGCCAGCGCCCGCACCCCGTTACGGCTCGTCGCGATCAGCGCCTGCGCCTCCAGGAAATCGACCTCCTGCGGATCGAGCTCGTGGAATAACGGCCGCAGCAACGGCTCCACGAACACCTCGTGACCCATGCCGATGAGTTGCGCTTTGAGCGCCGTCGCGTCCGGCTCCGGCCGTGTGACGAGCAGCCTCACGACACGAGCCGGCGCATGAACTCGGGCCCCGCCATTTCGATCAGCCTCTTCGCACAGGCGTCGCCGCACTGAGCCGCCTGCGTAACCGACCCCGAATTCCCGAATGCCTTGCTGTCCGAACCGTCCGGCAGCAGGATCTCCCCAGTAAACCGCAACTCGCCATCCTCGATCCGCGCCAAACCCGCGATCGGCGTCCGGCATGAGCCGTCGAGCCGCCCGAGAAATGCGCGCTCTGCTTCGAGGCAGATCGCAGTCGACCGATGGTCGAGCGGAGCCACCAGCGCGCGCGTGCCCGCATCGTCCGCTCGAATCTCGATCGCGATCGCCGCTTGAGCGACCGCAGGCAGCATCTCGTCCACCGGCACCATGCGCGTGATCCGCTCCGCCTGACCGAGCCGTTTCAGGCCCGCCGTCGCGAGAAACGTCGCATCCGCGACACCCGCTTCGAGCTTAGCCAGCCGCGTCTGCACGTTTCCACGAAATCCGACGATCTGCACATCGGGCCGTGCCCGCTTCACTTGCGCCTGCCGCCGCAACGATGACGTACCGACGACTGCCCCCGCCGGCATCTCCGCGAGGCTGCCGTACTTCAGGCTGATGAACGCGTCTCGCACATCCTCGCGTTCCAGAACCGCGCCGATCGCGAGCCCATCCGGCAGCTTGGTCGACATATCCTTCGCCGAATGCACCGCGAGATCGATCTCCTTCGAACTCAACGCGTCCTCGATCTCTTTCGTGAACAGCCCTTTCCCGCCGACCTCGGATAGTGGCCGGTCGAGAATCTGGTCACCCGCCGTCTTGATCACGCAGATCGCAAACCGCTCCACGGGCAGCCCATGCGCGGCCATCAGCAGCCCGCGCACCTGATGCGCCTGCGCCAGCGCCAGCGGCGAACCCCGCGTACCGATCCGAACCGTAATCACCTGCAAGCCCTTCGTCCTCGATACCGTCGGCCTGATATGCGCCGACCGGCACACCAATGCAATTCTCTAAGGAGGATTCAACAGCAGCCGATGGGTGGTGCGTCATCCCTAGACCGAGTGCTATGGGTGGCCGAGATAAGACACGGCAAGCCCCGATCCATTCCGCGATCCCAAACCTCCGAAACATCGACGTGCCATCCGACAGCGCCAAAGAAATCCTGGTCCTCGGCATCGAGACGAGCTGCGATGAAACCGCCGCCGCGGTGGTCGCGCGCGATACCGTCACTGGCCGCGGCCGCATTCTGTCGAATGTCGTCCGCTCGCAATGGGAGAGCCATCGCGCGTTCGGCGGCGTCGTGCCCGAAATCGCCGCAAGAGCTCACGTGGAATGCCTCGACGACATCGTTCGTGAAGCATTGTCCAGCGCCGGCGTCCCGCTATCTGGCCTCGACGCCATCGCCGCGACCGCCGGCCCGGGTCTCATCGGCGGGCTCATCGTCGGCCTCGTCTCGGCCAAGGCGCTCGCCCTTGCCGGCGACTTGCCCCTGGTTGCGGTCAACCATCTGGAAGCCCACGCTCTAACCGTCGGCCTCACCGAAGGCTTGGCCCCGCCCTACCTTCTGCTGCTGGTCTCGGGCGGCCACACCCAACTGCTCGCCGTAGTGGATCTCGGGCGCTATCGCCGCCTCGGCACCACGATCGACGACGCCCTCGGCGAAGCATTCGACAAGACAGCGAAGCTCCTGGGGCTCGGCTTTCCCGGCGGCCCCGCCGTCGAACGCACCGCGCGGGACGGCAACCCCGCGCGTTTCCCCCTGCCCCGCCCGATGATGGGCCGCGAGGTGCCGCACTTCTCGTTTGCCGGCCTCAAGACCGCCGTCCGCCAGACCGCACTGTCGCTGACGCCCCTTCATCCCGGCGATGTGGCCCACCTCTGCGCCTCCTTCGAAGCAGCGGTTGCCGACTGCGTTCGCGACCGCGTCGTCCGCGCCATGTCGATCATGGACAATCAGCCCCCTTCCGGCAGAGAGCCGAACGATCACCGCCATCTCGTTGTCGCCGGCGGCGTCGCGGCTAACCTGCGGCTTCGCGCAGGGCTCCAGAGGCTCTGCACGGAACGAGGCTACACATTCCACGCGCCACCGCTCTCACTCTGCTCCGACAACGCCGCCATGATCGCCTGGGTCGGCGCACTGCGCTTCGCCCGTGGCGAGACGGACCCTCTTGATTTCGCAGCTCGCGCCCGCTGGCCGCTCGATGCAGCGGCCGCCCCGGCTATCGGCGCCGGCCGGCTCGGCGCGAAAGCTTGATTGCCCCAGCTCGGATGTTGCTCTGACGCGCCGATTGGTTACAACGGGATCATGAACACCACACAGCGACTGGGAGTGATCGGCGGCGGCGCATGGGGCACGGCCCTCGCCCAGACCGCATCCGCCGCCGGCAACGCCGTCACCATCTGGGCCCGCGAGCCCGAGGTGATCGCCGACATCAACGGCAAGCATTGCAACGAGCTGTTCCTGCCCGGCGTCGCCCTCGACAAGAGACTGGTGGCAACCGGCGACCTGAACGAGATCGCAGACCACGATACGATCCTGCTCGTTGCCCCCGCCCAGCATCTGCGCGCCGTCGCCAAGGAGCTGTCGGGCCGCGTGCGCACCGGCACGACCGTCGTCATCTGCGCCAAGGGGCTCGAGCAGTCGACCGGCAAGCTGCTGGGCCAGGTGCTCGCGGAGAGCCTGCCGGAAGCCACCCCCGCGGTCTTGTCGGGGCCGAGCTTCGCCGCCGACGTCGCCCGCCTGCTGCCGACCGCCTTAACGCTGGCCATTGCCGACCAGGACAAGGGCCGCAGTCTCGCCGAGCGCCTTGCAGGCCGGCATTTCCGGATCTACTGGAGCGACGACCTGATCGGCACCCAGCTCGGCGGCGCCGTGAAAAACGTGCTCGCCATTGCCGCCGGTATCGTCGACGGCCGCCGCCTCGGCGCCAGCGCCCATGCCGCCCTCGTCACACGTGGCTTTGCCGAATTGCGCCGCTTCAGCGAAGCACTCGGCGCGCGCACCGACACGTTGATGGGCCTATCCGGCCTCGGCGATCTGCTTCTGACCTGCGGCAGCACGCAGTCCCGCAACATGAGCCTCGGCCGGGCCCTTGGCGAAGGCAAGACGCTCGCCGAAGTGCTCGGCAGCCGCCGCTCGGTCGCCGAAGGCGTCTATACGGCCGCCGCGGTCGTCCGCCGCGCGAACGATCTCGGCATCGAGATGCCGATCGCCACTGCCGTCCAAGCCATCGTCGAAGGCAGGATGACCGTCGACCACGCGATCGATGCACTCCTTTCACGTCCGCTCAAGCCCGAAGCCTGAGTTCGGATCCCCCACCACAAAAAGCGACATCCCGGCTCCATGACGGAGACCGGGATGCACGAAGGTCAGCAATGGGTCGCCATCAAGCGCCAAACGGAATGAAAGATCTTTCGATCACCATCCGTTTGGCGAAGCCGCAAACGCGGTCCGGCGCTGGTGCGCCGTAACGTTCAAAAAGTTCGTTTCGGACCATTGTCGATGTGGAAGCGGCCGCCGCGATAATGCTTTATACCACCGACGCTGCTCCGCAGCATCGCGTAGACGCTTCTGATGTTGGCGCCGTGGATACGGAAGTCTACGGCGTTGCCGGTCAGGTGCCAGGATTTGCGAGCCCCACCCACCCGCCGATTGTGCCCCGCGCTACGGCAGGTCGAGTTCACGGTCACCGAACCGTATCCGGTCAGCGACGCAACGATCGAACGAAGGTTACCCGCCAGGCGATACCACCACCCGTGAGGCTCCGCGGCGCTGGCGCAGTCACGCTCGGAATTCCGCCTCCCAGCGACGCGACACGTGTTGCCTGCGCCCGCTTCTTGACCGCCCGCCGAGGCGCGGCCGAGCCGACACCTACGTTGGTCAACGCCGCGACACGCACCCGTTTGCCCGCCCGCTTCCGCTCGACGACGCGAGTTGTGTATCCCGTGCTGCCACGCGCCGTGCGGCGCGCGCTGCGTTGCGGAACATCGAATTCTTCCAGCTTGGTCGTCGTGGTCACACTCGACCGGCGGCCAACCCGTGCGCGGCTGCCTTCACGCGACGGCTCCGCACCCGGCTGCCAGGATCTCGGCATGAACGCATCGGTAGCGGCGACCTGAGCCTGCACCGCCTGAGGCGCAATGAAGGCGCACAAGACGACAGCAAGCCAAATCATTGCAACGGACGGCAACCGGCCAGATGAGCCGGACCGCCCACCAGTCGATCGTTCGCGTCGCCAGAGCTTGTCTTTCAGGAACATGCTCGCATCTCCCCAGCTATACTCGGTTACAACGGCACCGGCTGCGAAGCCCCCATGCCGGGCCGGGATGAAATCCGGCCGTGGCGAGCGTTATACCGCCGACCTTAAGTTCCCACTCGTGGAATCAACGGGTATGAGCACAGGGATCTGATGCGTCCGGTCTCGGCCTTTAGTCGGTTCCATGCGGTGCATGCGGCATCGACGATGGCGTCGTAGTCGTCGTGGAGACGATGCGAGAGGA
>CAMDMH010000058.1 GCA_945901835.1 Devosia equisanguinis
GAGCGGTCGAGCTTTCGCTCGATCGGTCGCGACGCAGTTGCGGACCTGCAGGACCGGCCTCTCGAGGCTGAACCTCGAGGCCGAAGGCTGAAAGACAACAGGCCTGAAGCGAATACGCCCATGGTGACGCCACGCCCAGCAAGACAGCGGCTTAACTTGACCGCTCCACCGGGCCTTGCGCGACAAGCTCACCGCGATCGACGTGCAATAACGCAAAGCTGACATCGACGTCGTCGTCGCCCCTGTCGAACTCGACGCCCCACACATTTGCATGCACAGCCGGCGCATGCACAGCTGGAAAGACACGCTGGAACGAGCTGTTCCATCCGTACGCGGCACTCCTGTGCCGATGGTTCACAGCAATGTACCGAAATGGCGCGCCCGGCAGGACTTGAACCTGCGACCACCCGCTTAGAAGGCGGGTGCTCTATCCAGCTGAGCTACGGGCGCTGGAGAAAGAAAACTACCACGAATTGTGGCGCCACGCAGGCATGGCAGCCGCAACGCCTCAATGTGTCCAGGCGCCGATACGGCCGAACTTGAAGTTATCGGCGTATGCCTTGCGCACGGTCTTACGCTGTTGCGGTTCCTCGAGCGTGTAGGCCAGCCCCGTGCGCACTGCGTAGGCGATCGCCTCTTCCTTGGTCTCGAAAGTCAGCTTCAACTGCTGCTTGGTGTCGCCGGAACTCGTCCAGCCCATCAGCGGATCGACCTCACGGGCAGCCTCCTGCTCATGCTCGAGCACCCAATCCTTGGTGCGCCCAAGACCCGACTGCATGGCGGATTTCGTCGGCTTGTAGATGCGGGCTGTCATGACGTCCTTCATGCGCTGGATGCGGGTTTCGGCAACGCCAAACGGCGAACTAAAAAGCGTGACGGAAACGCACCGGGTTGTACCCAAACCGGCCAATCCTGTCCACGGGGCGAAACGCGCGCTTCACCCGAAGGTCACATCGCCACGTTGAGCGGCTTCCCGCCCTTCAGCGTCCGCTCCACGTTCTCCCAAGACGATCTGAAGAGGATCGCCGACGCCTGCCGCGAGACGCCGGCGATATGCGGGGTCAACAGCAGCCGGTGCGCAGCCTCTCCCGAAACGTGCAGCAGAGGATTGTCCGCACCCGGCGGCTCCGTCGAATAGACGTCCACTGCCGCCCCGCCGAGATGGCCATCCACGAGGCTCGCCACCAGTGCGGCCTCGTCGACGATCCCCCCTCGCGCCGCATTGATCAGTAGCGCGCCTTTCTTCATGCTGGCCAGCTGTGCAGCCCCGATCAGGCCTGTCGTCGCAGCAATGAGCGGCACGTGCAGCGTCACGACGTCCGCTTCCGCCAGTAGACCGTCCAGCGGCAACGGCACATAGCCCGCTTTCGCGGCAGCTTCGGCCATCGGTGGATTGGGATCAAAATAGACGATCCGGCTGCCACGCGCCGCGAACGCCGCGGCAACCGCCATTCCGATCGTACCCAATCCCACAACGCCCACGGACCGCCCGTCGAGGCCAGCGAGGTTGTCAGCCATCATCCGGGCGCGGAACTGAACGTATCGGCCAGCCTTGATCTCCGCGCTCGACCAAGACATCCGCCGTGACAAATCCAGGGCCGCGCCGACGCAATACTCCGCAACCGCGTTGTTGCTGCCGCCAGGAACGTTAGCCACAGAAATCCCGAGCCGCTTCATGGTCGTGGCGTCCAGCCGGTCGAGACCAGCGCCTGTCACCTGAACGAGCCGCAGCTTCGTGCCCTCGAACAGCTCCGGCGCCAGCTTGGGCCCCACCGCTGGAATTACCAGCGCGTCCGCCAGCTTCATCGCAGCCGCCAGATCGGTATCGGTCGGCCCCATGTAGCGAATCTCGAGCCCCTGGGGCGGAACGACCCCGATCCGCAGAAAGTCGGCCTCTGGCCGCAGACATAAAACGCGAAAAGTCATGATGAACTGCCAACTCCGATGTGGTTCCTTGAGCGACTAATGCGCCGCAGACAGCCGCGGATCAAGCGTGCCCCGGATCGCAAGCATCCCGCATCAAAAGCATGGAGCCCGACTATGCCAGAGATCACGCGACGAACACATCTGCGTGATCGCGTAACGAACCTCCGCCTCACTCCGAATACCACGTATGCTGAAAATCGAACTCAGGCAGACGATCCCCGATCACGATCCGCTAGCGGCAGGCGCCTGCGAAACACCAAGGAGCTTCATAGATGTTCTCTCGTCGCACGCTCGTCGCACTGGCGCTGGCCTTGCCGGTCGCCTCGATCCTGCCGGCCATCGCCGCCAGCAAGTATTCGCCTGCCGTGCTCGCCGAAGCGCAGAAGTCCGGCAAGCCCATCCTCGTCGACGTGACCGCACCGTGGTGCCCGACCTGCAAGGCCCAGAAGGTCGTCCTGAAAGAACTCGACAAGCAGGCGCGCTTCAAGAACTTCGTGAGGATCGAGGTCGACTTCGACACGCAGAAGGATGCCCTGAAGGCCCTGAAGGCTACCACCCAGAGCACGCTCATCGTTTACAAGGGCGACAAGGAAGTGGGCCGGCTCGCCGGCGAGACCAGGAAGGAAGCGATCGAAGCTCTCCTCGCGAAGGCGCTCTAGAGCAGTATCCGATCATGGACTATCGGCGAGGGCGATCGAATGATCGGATGAAACTGCTCTAGTCTCCAGGATCTCGAGGATCTTTATCCGACCAGCGAATCACGAAAGCGATTCCGTCTGGTCGGTTGATGCTCTGACCGCCTTCAACCGGAGCCCGATATGACTATCGCAACCCTCGGCCTTGCGCTGCTTTCGGGGATCCTCTCGACGCTATCCCCTTGCGTCCTGCCGCTGTTACCGATCGTCCTGGGAACGGCAGCCTCGCAACATCGCTTGGGCCCGGTAGCACTCGCCGCCGGGCTTGCGCTGAGCTTCGTAGCGATCGGCATGTTCGTAGCAACTGTCGGCTTCGCGCTCGGTCTCGACGCCGGCGTCTTCCGATACGCAGCGGCCGCGATCATGATCGTGATCGGCATGGTGCTCGTCGTGCCGCGCATGCAAGAGCAAATCGCCGTGGCTGCCGGGCCTGCGTCGGGCTGGGCATCAGCCAAGCTCGGCACCGTCGAACAGGCCGGTCTCTCGGGCCAATTCCTCGTCGGCCTGCTTCTCGGAGCCGTCTGGAGCCCGTGCGTCGGCCCGACTCTGGGTGCCGCATCTCTTCTGGCCGCCCAAGGCAAGGACCTGCCGCAAGTGGCCCTGACGATGCTCGCTTTCGGCCTTGGAGCAGCACTCCCGCTCCTGCTTCTTGGACTGCTGTCCCGGGAAGCGATGCTGCGGCTTCGCGGTCGCATGATGAGCGCAGGCAAGACGATGAAGTCCGCGCTCGGCATTTTGCTGATCGCAGTCGGGATCATGGTCGCGTCTGACCTCGACAAGACGGTCGAGGCCAAACTGGTGGAATGGTCTCCTGCCTGGTTGACCGAGTTGACCACGCGATATTGAACCGAGGAACGCCCCGACCTAACGTCGCGCCTTCTCGTCGAGCGGCGTCAACCCCAGCTCCTTCCAACGTGCATGCGCAGCCTTGCGATCCTCGTCCGAGGGCCAGATCAACGGCGGGAAACGCGCACCGTCGAGCTCCGGATCGGGATCGTAGTCGAGGTTCATCGTCGCATCGATGAGAACCCGCGCCCACTTGCCCGTGCCGAACTGGGCCGCGTTGCGGTCACGCTTGCGCGTCGAGGGATCGAGGCCCGCGCCGAATGTCGAGGGCGCGATCAGCACGTCGTCCTCGCCGGCGTTCACCCGGTAGGCGATCGCCCAGTCGACGGCTCCGTAGTCGTGGATGTCGATGTCTTCGTCCACCACTGTCACGTGCTTGTAGCGCACGTGTCCGGCAGCCGAGCCCCACAACGCGTGACCGACCTGCTTGGCCTGGTTGCGATAGCTCTGCTTGATCGCGACCGTCGTGTTGATGCCCATCTGCACCGGCGGGCACCACACGTCCACGATGCCGGCCACGCCCGCGCGGTCGAGCACGTTCCACGCCACGCCTGCCCGCATGATCGACGAGCAGATGCCGTTCTCCGAATAGCTGCCCGGAAGCGCGCCTTCGATGGCGCCCGTCAGGATTGGATTCTTGCGGTGCGTGATGCAGGTGATCTTGATGCAGGGCTTGAGGCTCTTGTCACCGGCCACGTAGCCGGTGAACTCCGCGAACGGGCCTTCCATCACGTACTCCGCCGGATCGAGCGTCAACTCGCCCTCGATCACGATTTCCGCGGAAGCTGGCACCATCAGGTCGTTGGTCTCGCATTTCACGAGATCGACGGGCGCACCGCGAATGGCGCCCATGACGTCGTACTCGCAAACGCCGCGCGTGATCGGTGCCGACGCGCAGAATCCGAATGTCGGCTCGCTGCCGATGGCGACCGCGATCGGCATACGCTTATGGCCCTGGGCCTGCCACGCCGCGACATGGTGCCCCACGTTCTGGGCCCGCCACATCAGCATAGGGATTTCGTCCTTCGAAGCAGCCATGCCGCGATAGATGCCTATGTTCTGGACGTTTGTCGTCGGATCCTTCGAGATGATTCCGGCGTAGGTGAGGATGTAGCGGCCGCCATCCGGGCGGTTCCAGATCGGTGACGGGAAATCGTCGAGATTAACGTCCTTGCCCTTGACGATCACCTCCTTGCAGGGAGCGTCCTTCACCGGGCGCGGCGCGATGCGTCCTTCGAGCACGGACCGCCCGAGCTTGACGAGTTCGCGCGGATGCGTGTCGCGCGGCAGCCCCATCATCATCGCGACGCGGCTGTAGGAAGCCAGGCCCGAAACGAACATCCGGCCGCAGCGGCTGTCGGGCTTGTTGTAGTCCTTGATGTTGTTGAACATCAGGGCTTTGCCGGTTCCGGGCCCGAGCGCCAACCGGGTCAGCGTGCCCAGCTCGTACTTCCAGTCGACCTCGCCCTTGACCTGATCCAGCTCTCCCGCCTTGTCCAAGGCTGCAACCCAGCCCCGCAGATCTTCGTATGCGACGGGCTTGCGCTTGACTTCCATGGGTAATTTTCCTCGACTGAGACGAGTGAGACAACGTTTCACTCGCAGCTTCCTGCATCTTGGCTTGAGCCTTTGCACAGGGCAGCCGCAACTGTCAAAGCATGAGCATCAGGAAACGCAGCAAGACCTTCCATACCCGAGGAGCAGCCGAACGATGGCCAAGTCGCCTAGCCAGAAATCCCCGTCGAAGGTCCAGGAGCCGAAATCCCAGGACGCCAAAGCATCGGCCACAACCACCGGCTCCAACGAACCCAAACCGTTCGGCGATCTCCGCGGCTGGATCGAAGCCCTTCGCCGCGAAGGCGAAATTCATGATGTCGATGTCGAAGTCGATTGGGAGTGCGAACTCGGCACCATCACTCGCAAGGCTTTCGGCAACGGCGATGGGCCCGCGCTGATGTTCAACAACATCAAGGACTACAACAAGGCCGGCGCCCGCTGCACGAAGCTGTTCACCGGCGGCCTCTCCAACTACTCGCGCGTCGCGATGATGTTCGGCCTCCCCAAGGACGCCTCCATCACCGAACTGGTGAAGAGCGCGCGCAAGGCTTACGCCGGCCGCATACCTCCCGTGACCGTCAAGACCGGACCGGTGAAGGAAAACATCATCACTGGCGACGATATCAACTTGCTCGATTTCCCCGTGCCCAAGTGGCATCGCCTCGATGGCGGCCGTTACATCAACACGATGCAAGGTACGGTGACGCGTGACCCGGCAACCGGGCGGCTCAACGTCGGCATTTACCGCGGCATGGTCGGCGAGAAGCCTAATACCCTGCCCGTTCAACTCTGGCGGCCGCAGAACTGGGGGCTCGACTTCAACAAATACGCGGCCGAACAGAAGGAGATGCCTGTTGCCTTCATCTACGGCTGGGAGCCGTGCCTGCCCTTCTGCGGCTCATCCCCGCTGCCACCGGACGTGTCTGAATACGATGTTATGGGCGCAATCCGCGGGGCGCCGGTCGAGCTTGTCGACTGCGAGACCGTGCCGCTCAAAGTGCCGGCGACGGCCGAGATCGTCATCGAAGGCTGGATTTCGCCGGATCCCGCGACGTTCGAGATGGAAGGTCCTTTCGGGGAATACACTGGCTATTTCGGCGGCGACAAGGCGCTGCGGCATACGGTGCGGGTCACAGCGATCACGCATCGCAACGATCCGATCATGCGAGGCACGCTCGAAGGAACGATGCCCAAGATGCTGAACGAGAACTCGATCATGTCCTCCGTACAACGGGCAGCGCTTGCGTGGAACATTCTCGACCGCGCAGGCGTGCCCGGCGTGACGGACGTGCATTGCCCTCCAGCCAACAATGGCACGACACTGATCATCCAGATCAAGCAAACGTATCGCGGACAGGCGAAGCAGGCCGCCTGCGCGATCTGGGGCTCGAACGCAGCGCATCTGCGCTACAAGAATATCTGGGTCGTGGACGAAGACATCGACATCCACGACTACGGCGCGCTCGACTGGGCGTTCGCGTATCGTGTCAACGCGGCCGAGGACGACATCGTGTTCTTCCCCGGCACGTTCGGATCTGCGCTGGATCCCTCGACGCGGCTCAGGTCTCGTGATGCGCAAAAGTTTGGCACCGGCAAGTGGTGCCGCGTGTTGATCGATGCCACGGTCAACCTCGATTTCGAACCCGAGGAAGAATACGGCGGTCAGCGGTTCCCGCCGATGGTGTGGCCGGACAAGCAGGACGCGGCGCTGGTCGAACGCCGGTGGGAAGAATACGGCTTCAAGCGAAAGAAGTAGACGTTGGTCGGGTTGGCAGTGCGGAGCACAGCGTAACCCGACGACTTTCTTTGCTGTGTATCGAGCAGACGTTGGGTTACGCGCTTCCTGTGCGTCGCTGACCCAACCTCCTGCCAATGCCGTTAGAATCTTTGCGCCGCACCGCTGTAGGATACGTCGAACTCGCGCTGCTGCTTGCGCGCTTTGGACCAGCCTTCGCTGCTCTGTGCCGCTGGCGACGCTGCCGTTTCATTTGCCTTCAACTCGTCGCGCAGCGGCGCATAGGCGGTACCGCCCGGAAGCTTCGATTGCTGTTCCCGGACGAAAGCAGCGTTCTTTTCGAACAGCCGGTTGGCTTCGGCAGCGCGTCCTGCATCGCGCAGACGAACTGCTTCTTGCCTCGCTTCACGCGATAGCAAAGTCGCAACGTCCCGCATCACTTCCGCGTTGACGCTCTTCTCGGATGCTTCGCGATCCCCCGTGAAACGGCCACGCGCGGCCGTACTCACGGTCATGCGTCTTCCGTCCGTAGGATCGAGGTAGCCGACCTCGATGCTGGCCAGCGCCCCTTCTGCCTGCGATGCATCTGCGGCGAGTTCCAGTTCGGCGAGCAGCACCTGCTCCACGCCGCCGATCAGCGAACCGACCTTGTAGACAAGACGTTCTCCGCGAATTTCCGCGTCGCGACCGAGCGAGCGCATCGGCCGAATACCCGGCCGCACCGTGATGATGACCTCCACCTGCTGCCCGATGACGCCGAGTGCATCGTTGAACTCCCGCGTCATGAACCCAGCGAGATCTGCGCTTTCCTGCACGTACACGTGACTGCCGTCGGCACTCCGCGCGAGGCCGGCCATCAGATCCTCGTTGTAGCCATTGCCGAGCCCGATCGTGGACACCGTGATGCCTTCGCTGGCCAGTTCGCGTCCCAAACTCACGAAATCGGCTGGTCTTGATGGTCCGATATTCGCGAGCCCATCCGACAACAGAATGATCCGATTGACCCGTTCCCGTGACTTGAATTTCCGGATCTCGTTTGCGCCCGCCAGAAGTCCGGCGTGAATAGCCGTCGAGCCGCGCGGTGTAAGGCGAGCAATGCGATCCTTGAAGACGCGGGGGTCAGTGACCTTTGTCGCGGGCGCATCGACTTCGACACGGTCGTCGTAGCTGACCTCGGAAAGAATATCGTCGCGCCCGAGCCGGTCGACCGCCATTTGCGCTGCGCGACGCGCATTGTCCATTCGACCGTCGGCTGACATGGAACCCGAGCGGTCGATGACGAGAGCGATATTCATCGGTGCACGCCTTGCATCCGGCCTGCGTGCCCCGGCAATCACGACGCGCAGGTAGGCCCTCTGACTTTCACCAGCCATCGGCTGATCCCGATCGAGTTCGGCTTTGACTTCGATCGGCAACGGCGAGGTCGCCGCTGCCTTCGTGACTGGACCGACGCTACACAAAGCAGCGAACGGCAAGTATAACAGGCAATAGCCCTTTACTCTAAGTGATGACAAGTTCGTCATTTTTGACTCCCGGACAACATCATCGACGCAATGACGTTTGTTCCAGAGCGTGGCGCCACCGAGAGCGACCTGTGTTCCGGCTGCGTTGCAATTGCGGCCGCCACGTGTTTGCCGCCGCGGTGTGTCGTGGCGGTATCATTGAATGAAGAAGGCCCCGCCGGATCTCACCAGCGAGGCCATCCCTCATGGTCGTGTCGACTACAGCACGAAGTCCTGCCGAGCCAGGTTCACGTTGCCGGCCAACTCCAGCGTGAAATTCGCAACGCCGTCGTTGTTGGTGTGCGCCTCGACGATCGTCATGCCCGATTTGGCATCGAAGTGACTGGACACCATTCCGGCACCCATCTTGGCGTCTGCCCCGACGAACGCGAAGGACTGGTCTCCGCTCTGCGCCATCATCGCATCGATACCCGACAGGTCGATCTTGTCACCCTTGGAGAAGTCCATGATGCGATCGACCGCGCCGAAGTGCGAGTCGTTGACGCTGTCGAAGCGGAAGCTGTCCGCCCCCTTGCCCCCACTGATCAGCTCACTGATCGACGAGCTGTTGAGGATGTCGTCGTGCAGAGAGCCGACGATCGGACCCTTGGGACCGATGGGACCTGCGCCCGGCAACTTGTCGAAGAACGAAGGCGGCAGCTCTTCCGGCAATTCGAACTTCGCTACGCTGCCGTCGTCGAGCCGATCCTTGAACTCCTCGATGCTCGAAGAGAGTTGCGCCGACACCTTCACGTCCTTCGCGGTCAGCCCCAGGCTCGCCGTGCTGACACCTGCGTCGAGATCCGAGCCGGAGCCCTCCTCGAAGCCTTCCTTGAACCCCTTCGAGGTATCGTCCAGAAAGTCCAGGAAAGCGTCCTTGCCACCTTGAACCTTCTCGCCGATTTTCTCGCTCAAAATCAGCGTCGCATCGGTCACCTTCTCGGTAACTTCGCCGGCGAAATCCACGATCCCGTCGACCGCCTTACCCGCTTCCTTGACAACAGAATTGGCGGCATCGCCCGCCCCTTCGATGAGATCGCCGGCTCCACGGATCGTGCCGTTGATCAGATCCTCGGCCCGATCGCCGACCAGATCGAACCTTTCGCCGGCCTTGGCGCCGATATCCGCGATACCATCGCCGACCACTTTGGCGCCCGCACCGATCAGCGTACCGCCGGTGCTGATGATGTCGTCGGCCACCCTGCCCGGATTGGATGCCAACTCGCCAAAGAAGTCGCTGGCGTTTTCGGCAACCTTGCCCGCCCCGCGAGCGAGCGAGGCACCCGCGCCGACCACCGCATCGAGTGCAGCATCGGCCGCCTGTGCCGTGGCCTCGGCTGCGTCTTGCGCCGCCCCGGTCGCAGCATCATAGACATCCTCCGCAGTCTCGACCACCGTTTCGACCGCTTCTTCGGCGGCCTTGGCCGCTCCACCGAGTGCACCACCGACTGCGCGTGCGAGTTCACTGAAAGGCCACATGTCACTTCTCCTGTTGGTCTTGGTTTCACTTTCGAACTTCGCCGGAAGCCCTTCTTTCGTTTGGGGCGCCCGATGCAGTTGAAAGTGCCATCAGGAGAGGCGCGGGGTAGGTTCTGGTTGGAACCTGCCTCACGAATTTCTTACGAGAGTTTGAGAAGTGCGTGCGTGATCCGTGTGCTCGTTACAGATGGAACAATGGTCCTGCCGAAATTCGGCCACAGCCTATTCGCCGTCCGCGCCGGCGATCCGCAACAGCACGCTCGGGTGACAGGTCATGCCTTCGCCTGACCGCGAGATGGCTCCGTCCGCCTCCAACGCCCCCATCGCCACCGTCACCTTCGGCCGGCTCGTCCCCAGCAACAGCGCGATCTCGCCCTGTGTCATCTTGAGATCGAGCCCCACCTTCGATTGATCGAGATCGTGCCCCGAGATCCGCAATGCGCTGAGAATGAATCGCGCGACGCGCCGTTCGATTGGATAAAGAGCGATCTCTTCCATCTGGCTCGAAGTCTCACGCAGGCGCTCGCACAAGAACCCGACGATGCCCCGCGCTATCTCCGGCCTGGCCTCCATCAGCTGCCGGAAGCGCGCACGCGACAGAACAAGCGTGCGCACCTCCGTGACCGCGACTGCATCCGCGCTCCGCGTTCCCCCATCGATCACCGCGATCTCACCGAGCACGTCGCCTCGATCTGCAAATCTGAACGTCAGCTCGCGCCCTTCGACACTGAACACCGAGAGACGCACCCGCCCCTCGGCGACCAGATAGAGACCTATGGCCTCTTCACCACGCGAAAAGATCGTGCGCCCAGGAGCGAGCCGCTC
>CAMDMH010000059.1 GCA_945901835.1 Devosia equisanguinis
TTGCCCCTGACCAGCATCGAATACGCCTCCCGTATTCCCGCCTGGACGTGCGCTATCGTGAAGCCGTCGAGTACACGCTGCCGCGCCGAAGCCCCCATCCGCGTGCGCAATGCCGCATCGCCTGCGAGCCGGGAGAGCGCATCGGCAAGCGCCATGGCGTCGGCCGGCGGCACGATCAACCCGTCGACATCACGGCGCACCACGTGGCGGCAACCCGGCACGTCCGTCACGACGAGCGGCCGCGAACTGGCCGCGGCTTCGAGCACGCTCCGCGGCAAACCTTCGCGCGTGATCGCCGGCAGCACCGCGATGTCGGACCGCGCCCATACCTCACGCACATTCGAGACGTGCCCGTGCCAAGTCACGCCGCCCTGCCGGGCCCAAGCTTCCAGCTCTGCCTGCGGAACCGCTTCCGGATTGTCTTCGTCAGTCTTGCCGTAGAGCGCGACCTCGAGGGTCACGCCCCGCTGCGCGAGGATCCGTTGCGCTTCCACCAGCACATCGACGCCCTTAGAGCGGATCATGCGGCCGACGAAGGCCGCGACTGGAACCGGATTTCCTGGCGGCGGCTGCGCGGGATACTCCGCCTCATCGATCCCGGCCCCCCCCAGGATCGTCAGCCGATCACCTGCATCGGCCCCGCCTTCCCGCAGAAACGCGACATCGTCCGGATTTTCCGCAAGCAGCCAATTCCCCGGCCCCCGCAGCGTCCGGGCAAGCTCCCGCATCGCGATCGGCCGGATGACCCGCGCCGCCAGCCCCGTCGAGATCCCGAGAAACCCGAGCCCCGTCAAATGCAGCACCACGTGTGGCACAGGCGCGAACCGCGTCGCGATGCTCGCCACCACCAGCACCTGCATCGCGATTCCATGCAGAACGTCAGGCTTCTCTTTCCCGATAAGCGCCGCCAGCCGGCGCACCACGTCCGCCTGCGCGCCTGGCTTCAGCGACGACCGCCGGAAATCGAAATCGATCGTCCGGCAGCCAAGCGCCTCGATCTCCACGATCCGGCCGGATGAACGACATGCGACGACGACCTCGCCCCCCTGCCCGACACGAGCGTGATCGATCAGCGTCGCCAGCAGCGGCTTGAAATGCGATAGCGCAAACCAGTCCTCGGTGATGCACACGAGGATCTTCGAGAAAGGGCGGGTCACAGCGACGGCTTCTCGCAGAGAGAAAAGAGCAAGAGGATAGCCGCGCCAATTACACCAACGGGTGGAAATGAGTAAGTCCTGCTTCTGTTGTTCCGCTTGATGCCTCCAAGCCCCTGTGGCAAGGCTGGGATACAGAATTGGGAGGAGAACCTGATGACGACCCGCCGCGCAGTTTGCATCTCGATCCTTGCAGCATGCCTTGCCGCCGCCGCTCCGCTATCGGCCCAGCAAGCCCCTGCCGCGCTCAACCTGTTCATCCCCGCAGCCCCCGGTGGCGGCTGGGACGGCACTGGCCGCACCATCGAGATGGCCATGCGCACCGATGGCGTAGTCAAAGAGTTCAAGTTCGAGAACGTCGGCGGCGCCGGTGGCGCAGTAGGCCTTCCCCGCTTCCTGTCCCGCAAGGGCCAAGGCGACACCGTCATGGTGGCCGGTATGGTCAGGGTCGGCGCGCTGATCGCCGCCAACTCGCCGCTGAAGATGACCGACACGACTCCCCTCGCCCGCCTTACGGACGAATATGAGGTGATCGTCGTTCCCGCCGGCTCGCCGCACAAGACGATGGCGGACCTGATCGCCGCATTCAAAGCCGACCCGGGCAAGATCTCGTGGGCAGGCGGCTCCGCCGGTGGCACTGACCACATCCTCGCCGGCATGATCGGCAAGGCGGTCGGCGTCGATCCCAAGAAGGTCACCTATGTCGCCTATGCCGGCGGCGGCCCCGCTCTGGCAGCGTTGCTCGGCAGCCAGGTCACGGCTGGCATTTCGGGCTACAGCGAGTTTTCCGAGCAGATCAAGGCGGGCAAGCTCCGCGCGCTCGCGGTCTCTGCGCCGGCACGCATGCCCGGCATCGACACGCCCACGCTCAAGGAGCAAGGCATCGATGTCGTCCTCGGCAACTGGCGCGGCGTGTTCGGCGCCCCCGGCATAAGCGCGGATCAGCAGAAGGCCCTGATCGGCCTCATCGAGAAGATGCTCGCGGGCCCGACCTGGAAGGCTGAAGTCGAAAAGAAGGGCTGGACGCAGTCGTACCTCGCAGGCCCCGAATTCGGGAAGTTCATCGCCGACGAAACGACGCGGATAAGCGCCATCCTGGGCGAACTCGACCTCAAGAAAAAGTAGGTGCAGCCGTGACCGGAAGCCCGACCTCGGAAAGCCGGACCGCAGAAGGCGTCCGTTGGGGTGAGGTCGGCGTCGGCCTGGCCACCGTCCTGTTTGCCGCCATCGCCGCATGGCAGTCTAGCCAGATCCCCGGCGAGGGCGTCGGCTCCAGCGTCGGCCCCAACATTATCCCGTGGGTCGTTTCGGGGATGTTGGCGCTGTTCGGGACAGCGCTTTCGGTCGAAGCCCTGCTCCAGCGCACCCCACGGCCCGAAGGCGGCGAGCACGCCGCGATCGATCCTCGCGGCGCGTTCTGGATGCTGCTCGGCCTGCTGCTCAATATTACGCTGATCGAGTATGCAGGGTTCATCCTGTCCTCGACGCTGCTGTTCCTGTGCACGGCACGCGCCTTCGGCAGCGAGCAACCCGCCCGCGACGCCGCAATAGGCTTTGCACTGGCTTTCGTGGCCTATGTCGGGTTCGATCGCCTGCTCGGCTACAAGATCGGATCAGGACTGATCGAAAGCCTGTTCTGATCGAGCGGTCGACTGCAACGGCCTCACCCCAAGCCCCGATCAATCCTCGATCAGATGGTTTTGCACGCCCTTGGGCGACAGCTTCGGCCGCACGCTGGAGATGCGCCCGGAATTCACGCCCGCCCAGCCGATTTCGCCGGATAGACGCCCGTACTCGATCTTCGGACAGCGGTTCATCACGACTTTGAATCCGGCCGCTTTGGCTTCCACAGCCGCCACGTCGTTGCGCACCCCGAGCTGCATCCAGATCACCTTGAGGCCCAGCGCATCTTTGAGCCCGATCGCCTCGCGCGTCGTCTCGAGCGCCGCTTCCGAATTGCGGAAGACGTCCACCATGTCGACCGGTGCCGGCACGTCGGTGAGCGTGCCGTAGACTTCGCGGCCAAGCAACTGTTGCCCCGCGAGACCGGGATTGACCGGATGCACCCCATACCCCTTGCCCAGCATGTACTTCATCGCGAAGTAACTCGGCCGGTTGTTGTTCGCGGATGCCCCGATCATCGCGACGGTTCGCACCGAGCGCAGAATACCCGCGATGTATTCGTCGTCATAGGACTCGTGGTTCATGATCTGTCCCGTGCGTCCTGCCGCGTTCAAAGATGCGGGTCGATCACGATCTTGCCGGCGACCTTGCGGTCGTGGATCAATTGAAACGCCTCCAGCAGTTTGTCGAGCGGCATCACGAGGTCGACCTTCGCCTTCAACCGCCCGCTGCCCGCCCCCTCCATCGCCTTGACGATGTCGATAGGATCATGCCCCGCCGAACCGAGAATGCGCTGTCGGCTCTGATAGAGTTGCTTCATGTTGACGGGGACCGTACCGCCGCCATGCGCGCCTGCGGTCACCAGCCGGCCCATCGTGGCAAGCGACGCGAATGCTGCGGGAAACGTCGTCGGATCGGAGATGTTCTCGCAGATAGCGTCGACGCCACGTCCACCGGTGATTTCCCGCACGCGCTTCGTCAGATCCTCGCTTCGGTAGTTGATGCCGTGGTCCGCGCCAAGCGCCATCGCCACCGCGACGCGTTCATCGCCACCAGCCCCCGCGATCACCTTCGCCCCCATCAACTTGGCGACCTGCACACACGCGCTGCCGAGCCCGCCCGACGCGCCCATGACGAGCAGCCACTCGCCGGGCTGAATATCGAGTTTCCCCCGCAATTGCTGATAGGCCATCGGGAAGTGGCGCATCGCCACCGCGGCTTCTGGAAAGCTCAAACTCGCGGCGATCGGCACGGCCTGCCCTTCTGGCACTGCGACGAATTCCGCATAGCCACCCCAGCGATGAATACCGATGTGACGCGACTTCGGGCAGTCCGAACCGCGCCCCGCCTTGCACGCGTTGCATTCTCCGCAGGTGAGCCGCGACGATACGATTACACGCTGCCCGATGCGCGATGAGCCAACCCCTTCGCCCACGTCAACGATCTCACCTGCAGGGTCCTGCCCCGGCACTAGCGGCAACGCGTCTGGTCCGCCAGCCTGCCCCGCGCAGACGTTGAGATCCCGCGTCCGGTTGACCGTCACGGCCCTGACCTTGATCAGCACCTCGCCCTTCGCCGGCCGCGGCCGCGCGACGTCTTCCAGGGCTAGCGCCTCTGGCCCCCCATAGCTGCGAACGATGATCGCCTTCATTCGGGAACTCCGTCGGGCACAACTCATTTGTGGGCCGGCCGATACTCGTGGGGATGTCACCGGGGGTGTTTGCCGCGCCGGCCGAATCGGCGCAAGGGGGCGGGGGCGTCTCCATGTCGGACGAATTCGCAGCGAGACGGGAATTAGCTCTGGATTGGACCCAGAAAGCACTTGGGTTGGGGTGGCCGACTAGGGCTACACTTTCACTCGATTCGGGGTCCGAACCGTGCGTGTGCAGTACGGACCTACCGGCTGTCTTCAATGGCAGCCGGCACAGCAAAGGATGGCATCAGCATGCGCTATTTGGCCCGCACAGGCATCTTGGCGGCCGCGCTTGTCTGCTCGACAACGCTGTCGGGCTGCCGTGAGCATTCGGAATATCACTTTGGCCCTTTGGCCTTGGTGGAGGCCGAGCAGCGTTCGGCTGAAATCGTCCGCCCGAAGCGATCGGCCAAGCATGCTCGCAAGCGCGTTTTGGAACGGGTCGCAGAACCCAAGGTGGTCCATGCAGGCGCGAAGATTCGCAGCTTCTGCGGCCAGCGGCACGTACGCTTCCAATCCGGCGGACTGAAGGAAGCTGAGGCCGAGAAGGCCCGCAATGACGCCCTTTGCCGGCAAGTCTACTAAGGCGCAGAGTTACTGAGGCGCGAGGTCATGAGCCCCGCGCCCTCAACCGGCTTTCCGGACGTCAGACCTGTACGCGTCGAGTTCATCCACCTCGAACGGCCGGGCGAAGTGGAAACCTTGCATGTAGGTGATGCCGAGGCCCGCGACGATGTCCGCCGTCGGTCCGTCCGCCACCCACTCGGCCACGGTTTCCATGCCGAAGGCAGCGCCCATTTCCGCCATCATCCGCACGAAGATTCGGTCGCTCGCATCGTTGACGACGTTCTTCACGAACGCGCCGTCGAGCTTCACGAGATCGCAGTTCAGATGCTTCAGCGTCCGGAACGATGTATGGCCCGCGCCGAAATCGTCGATCCCGACGCGACAGCCCATTTCCTTCAACGTATCGACGAATGCGACCGTCTGGTCGAGATCGCTGATCGCTGTCGTCTCCGTTATCTCGACGATCAGCCGTTTCGTGAAACGCGCTTGTCCACCCGTCAGCCGATGTAGCAGCACGAGCCAGTCCGGATCCGCGCACGTCCGCGTCGACACGTTCAGCGACAGCGTTACTTCAGGAATCCGCTTCAGGATATCGATAGCGAGTTCGAGCACGCGCCGGTCGATCAGACGGCTCATGCCGAGCTGCTCGGCGAACTCGATGAACTCGCCTGCCCCGATCGTGGAGCCATCGGGTTTTGCGATACGCAGCAGGCACTCGTAGAATGCCGCCCTGCCGGTGTCGGACCCGACGATCGGCTGTAAGACCAGCCGCATGCGGTTTTCTTCCAGAGCCGAAGCCACATCGTTGGCGATGGCGATATTCCGTTGCCGGATGCTTTCTTTCGCCGGGCTGGGCTCATAGGCGACGAACATATCGCTGCGGCCGATCCGCGCCTTGTCGAGCGCCTGCAAAGCGCGTCCGATAGCCGTGGGCACCGTGGTGGCCTGCAGCGGCACCAGCACTGCACCGATCGAGATCGTCGACGAAATTGGGCAGTCGCTGCTGCGGAAGCTCGCCTGCCGCACAGCCTTGAGGAAGCGCTCGGCGGCAACCTGCATCGAGCCGGGACCGCAGTCGTTGAGGATCACACCGAACTTGTTCGACGAATAGCGCCCGAGCGTATCACCACCCCGCAGATGCCCTTGGATCAGACGCCCGACCGACGCGATCACCGCATCGCCGACTTCGAAACCGAAGTTCTCGTTGATGATCGACAGGTTGTTGATCGACGCGATCATGAAGCCCGCCGTCTCACCGATGCGCTCGGCACGGGAGATCGCGGCTGCCAGAGCTTCCGTCAGGCGAATCCGGTTGAGCTGACCCGTCAACTCGTCCTGATCGCTACGGAACAGCAGCCGCTGCTCTTCCATGTACCGTTCGTTGAGGACACGGATGACGCCTCGCGCCCGCGCAGGACGCCCCGTCTCGTCGGCCCACCAGCGCCCGTGATCCTCGATCCAGACGGACTTCGACGACCGCCGGCCCAGCGGAAGAAACCGGTACTGGACGCGATAAGGCGTACCGCCCGAAGAGTAGGGCATACCGGCCTGAACAACGGGCTGGTCCAAAGGTGCTTCGATCGAGAACGCCGATTGACGCCGCGTGACGTGTTCGGCTGCTATCAGGAACTGAAAGCGCGAACCTGTTGCAATGGTCTTTGGGCCCGGCACACCGAGCACCGAGGTGACATTGCTTTCCCAGTCCATGACGTCAGTCGCCATGTCCCAGGCATAGGCCGTCTCTTCGATCCCCGACAGGATGCCAACGAGATCGATTGCCGTAGAAACGGGCACCGTCTGCCGATCCAGGCTCAGATCGGCCTCCGTCGGAATCTTGGCGACTACGCCCTGCGTGACGACATCTGCAGCGAGCAGATCGACCATCAACGGCAGTTCTGTCAGCCGATCGGGCGCGCTCACAATCGACGACCTATCGTTCACAAGTGACGAATTCGCATTGGGCCACTGGCCCTGCGACAGGCCGCTCCCCCTAACTGAATGACGGTATCGGTGAACTCCTAAGAATGGATAAAATCTGCCGCATGTCAGGTGAAGCGACCATTTACCTTTCCGCTCGCGCCAAGGAAGGTTGCCGTCAATCGCGCAGCCGGACGATGGCCGAGATCTCCAGCAGATACTCGGGCTTGGCAAGGCCGCTGACGATCAACAGCGTGTTGGGCGGAAACTTGCCGTCCGGATAAATTTTCCCGAACAGATCCGCGCGGCCCTTCTGCCAAGCCTCGCGCTTGTCGGTGCCGACGAGATAGGTCGTGTATTGCAGCACGTCGGTGTAGTCGCAACCGAGCTCCTCGAAAATGCGCCCGAGATGGCCGAATACGATCGGAATCTGCCCGGCGAAATCCGTCGCGGAGACGGGGTTGCCGGCCATGTCGACCGACGTCTGGCCCGCGACGTAAGCGATGCGGCCCTGCTCCGCGATCGCAACATGCGAGTACATTCCCGGCTTTGGTGCACTCTTGGGATTGAGAAGCGTCACGCCCTTGCCCATTCGATCCTCCTGCGTCCTGGTTGCCTGCGTCCTGCTTATATGTCACTTGACCGTGATGCCCGGCTATCTTCCACCGGCGCGCATGATCATGTCGGCCATCGCCGCGTAGCCCCTCGACCGCGCCAGCGCGAGCGGCGATGCACCACTGCGGTCGGCGAGATTCGGATTGGCCCCCGCATCGAGCAGCAGCCTCGCCGTCGCCTGGTGATCGGCGCCCCCGTCACCCAATACGATTGCCTCGATCAGCGCCGTCATCCCGAGATTGTTGACGTGATCGAGCGGCGCACCTGCGATAATCAGCTCCGCAACCGACCGGTGATGGCCCAGATGTGCTGCCGCGATGAGCGCGGTTCCGTTGTAGGGGCTCGTGACGTTCGAAGCGCTGCACCCGAGCGCCAACGCGGCTTTCAAGAAAGGCATGTCGTCGTTCACTGCGGCAATCGTCACGATGTCGTAGCGCTGCTTGTCTTTTGCGTTGGCATTGGCTCCCCCCTCGACCAGCACGCGCGCGGTAGCCTCCAAGCTGCGATGCGCAGCGACGATCAGCGGCGTCCGCCCGTTGTCGTCGGTCATGTTCGGATCGGCGCCGGAAGCAAGCAGTTGCCGCGTCTCCTCGATGTTCTCCCGGATCACCGACGACAGCAGGCTCTTGTACTTGAAGATGTCGGTCTTGTTCGGCGGCGTCTGCGCCAGCGCAACGCCAACCGTGTAGCCGCCCAGCACTACGCCCAGTATCAGCGCAGACAACGCAACACCAAACCGTCTCATGCATCCTCGCTCGACTTTGCACCGATGTGCCCACGCTCGATCCACACGTGATTGTCGTGGAACGCCGCACCACCGTAGGGCGCCGGCACGAATGCGCTGGTCAGCGTGTTGATGCCTGCCTCGTCGGGAAAAGCCGTGTTCGGCTGTACGCCTTCAACGATCACGACGCCGCGCAGCACGCCGTCGAAACGCTCCACCCTTAGCGAAATCTCGCCACGCTCGTTGCCCATCCGGATCGCATCGCCATCGCCGAGCCCGAGTTTCGCGAGATCGTCCGGATGCATCTTGGCGCGGGGCTTGCCTTCGCGATTCCGGCTGGTCGGCGTCTCGTTGAACGACGAGTTGAGGAACCCGCGCGCCGGACTTGTCGCCAGCTTGAACGGATGCCGCGCATCGGCCTTCTCGTTGATGTCCCAATGATCGGGCAGCTGCGGGATCTGATCCGCGATGCCATAGTCGAACTTGCGCCCCAACGGCACGCTGCCCCACTGCGGCTTGAACCGGAACTTCCCGTCCGGCCACGCAAAGCCCTTGGTGAAGTGCGATTCCTCGAACGGCGGCTGGCAGTCGAGCCATCGCCGCTCCTCCAACTGTGCCAGCGTTCCATGCTTCGACGCCCTCAGCGTCTCGTCGATCAACTCGCGCGGCGTCATCTCGAAACCGCGATGAGATGCCCCCACGCGCCTCGCCAAAGCAGCCACCACCTCATGATTGTTGCGGCACTCCCCCGGCGGATCGATCAGCTTCAATCCGAGCTGGATGTGTTGATGCCCACCGCCTTGATAGATGTCGTCGTGTTCCAGGAACATCGTCGCCGGCAGCACCACGTCCGCCATCCGCGCGGTCGCCGTCATGAACTGCTCGTGCACGCACACGAACAGATCCTCGCGCGCGAACCCTTGCTTCACCAGCTTCTGCTCAGGCGCGATCTCGACCGGGTTCGTGTTCTGGATGAACAGCGCCGTAACAGGAGGCCCGCCCTTCAGATCCACGGGATCGCCTGTGAGCACCGGCCCGATGCGCGACTGATCGAACGTCCGCGTCGACGGATCGAGCGCGTCGAGCCCCTCGATGACGGTCTTGTCCCAGCCGAACACACCGCTGTTGGAGTTGAATGCGCCGCCGCCTTCGTGCAGCCACGCCCCCGTCACCGCTGGAATACACAGCGCCGCATGCATGTTGTGCGCGCCATTGCGTTGCCGCGCAAAGCCATAACCGAGCCGGAAATACGAGCGCGGCACCTGCCCGACCATGCGCGCGAACGTCTCGATTTCGCCGACGCTCAGCCCCGTGATCGCGCTCGCCCATTCCGGCGTCCGCGATTTCAGATGCGCTTCGAACTCCGCCGGACAGTCCGTGTATTGCTCGAGATAAGCGCGGTTCGCGTATCCCTCACGAAACAGCACATGCATCACGCCGCACGCGAGCGCCCCATCCGTTCCCGGCCGAATTACCAGTCCGAAGTCCGCCTGCTCGATCGTTCCGTTGCGATAGATGTCGATCGCGATGATCTTCGCACCGCGCTCCTTCCGCGCGCGCGCCGCATGAGTCATCACGTTGACCTGCGTGTTGACCGCGTTGGTGCCCCAGATCACGATCTGATCCGACCGCGCCATTTCGCGCGGATCGGAGCCCGTGAGCCGGCCCGTCCCCGCAATGTAACCAGCCCACGCGAGCGACGTGCAGATCGACGAATACTGCTGGGCGTAACGCTTCGCATGCCTGAGACGGTTGATGCCGTCCCGCATTACGAGACCCATCGTGCCCGCATAGAAATATGGCCACACGCTTTCCGAGCCATACCGCCGCTCGGCCGCCAGCAGCCCCTCTGCCGTTATGTCGAGCGCGTCGTCCCACGAGATCCGCTCGAACTGCCCCGAGCCCTTCGGCCCCAAGCGCCGCATCGGATGTAGCAGACGATCCTTGTGATGAACCCGCTCCGCATAGCGCGCCACCTTCTCGCATACGACACCGGCCGTGTAGGTGTGCGCCTTCGCACCACGCACCCGCCCGATCCGCGTCGGCGAAAGCACCTCCACATCGAGCGCACAAGTGGACGGGCAATCGTGCGGACAGGTAGAATGGCCGATGACGACGCTGTCGGTCATTTCGCACGCGCTCCATTTGACGGCTCGATGGTGTCAGCCCCTCGGGGTCCGACACCAGAACAGACATTCCAACCGGAGCTTGATAGCACAAGCGGCGGTCAGGTGTCAGACCCTG
>CAMDMH010000060.1 GCA_945901835.1 Devosia equisanguinis
CATGATCTCCGGAAACTCGCCCTCCGGGCGGAACGGATGCACCTCGAGTTCGCCGAACATTCTTGATAGCCGGACGTGCTCCACAGTCGTCAGGTTTTGAGCCCGCGCGAACAGCACCTTGTGCTCCACGAGCGCTGTTTCCAGCGCGGCGAACGTTCCGCTGTCGAGCGGCTGCCGAAGATCGACACCGTGGATCTCGGCCCCCAGATGCCGCCCAAGACGCTCGACCCGGAACGTCTGCGTGCCGCCTTGCGGCAGCGGCTCTACGGCTTCAGCTACACGGCTCATGACATCAGCCTCCAGCTATCGGCCACGGCTGCGCGCGGCCTCCTCGCTACTATGTTCCCGGCTTGTGCCTCGATCAAGCGCAGCCGCCGAACAGGGCAGCTACGCGTCTCGATGTCTTAACCAAACCAGTCCGTACAGGGTTGTCTCCCCGCAGCCTGATCGCCCATGCAGCCCTTTGAAACAGGCATGTGGGTCGAATGGATATGAGTACGAACATCAGCCGGCCGCTTGCTGCGGGCGTTGTCGCCTTGGCCATGACGGTAGCCGCCGCGCATGAAGCCGCCGCGCACCCGCACGTTTTCGCTAAAGTGAGGACGCAACTTATCGCCAAGGACGGTGCGTTGGTCGGCCTCCGCCACACCTGGATCTTCGACCAGAACTGGCTGGAAAATCAGCTGCTGGAGCACGACAAAGACAATGACGGCAAGCTCACCCGCGAGGAGCTGGCCCCGCTCGAAGCCGAGAGCAGGCAGACGCTGGAGATGTTCCGTTCGTTCACGTTGGTACGAGCCGGTGGCAACATCATCCGCGTGGTAGGCCCGCGCGATGTCGTCGTCGAGTATCACGGCGCCGTGCTGGGAATGTCGTTCACGGCGACGCTGGCGAAGCCGGTTCCTCTCGCGGGCAGCGAATTCCTGCTCGAGACTTACGACGCAACCTATTTTTCGAGCTTTGCGCTCGATGGCCCCGACGCCGTGCGCTTCACAGACCCCGCGCCGGCGGGCTGTGCGATCCAGGTCGGCGTTCCGGCCTCACCGCAGCAGATGAACGCCCACCGCATGATCAAGAAGCAGATGGGCGCCGAGTGGAACGACGCCGGCGGTATCCCGAAGAGTACGTCGATCTCCTGCGCCAAACCGGCCCAGAATTCCGGCGGCGAACCCATCGCCATCCACCAGCCTGCTTCGACGCGTTGAGCGACATTCGCCGCCGCAACAAATAGAGGGCGACGCCGCTACTTCTTCCCCTTCCGGTCTCGCCCCGCCAGCGTCCTGAGGCGCAGCGCGTTCAGCCGGATGAATCCGGCCGCGTCCTTCTGGTCGTAGGCGCCGCGGTCGTCCTCGAACGTAACGAGCGTCGTCGAATAGAGCGACTTGGCACTCTCGCGGCCCGTCACGATAACGTTGCCCTTGTAGAGTTCGAGCGTGACCTCGCCCTCGACGTGTTCCTGGCTCTGGTCGATCATCGCCTGCAGCATCCGCCGCTCGGGACTTTCCCAGAAGCCGTTGTAGATGAGAGCCGCATAGCGCGGCATCAGGTCGTCCTTCAGATGTGCAGCACCTCGGTCGAGCGTGATGCTCTCCATCGCGCGGTGCGCGGTCAGCATGATCGTGCCGCCGGGCGTTTCATACACGCCGCGCGATTTCATGCCGACGAAGCGGTTCTCGACGAGATCGAGCCGGCCGATGCCGTTCGCCTTGCCGAGTTCGTTGAGCTTGGTCAGGATCGTCGCCGGCGACATCTTCTTGCCGTCGATGGAGACCGGATCGCCCTTCGCGTATCCGATCTTGATCGTGGTCACCTTGTCCGGCGCATCCATCGGCGAGATCGTACGCTGGTAGACGATTTCCGGCGGCTTCACGGCCGGGTCTTCCAGCACCTTCCCCTCGGACGACGAGTGCAGCAGGTTGGCATCGACCGAGAACGGCGCCTCGCCGCGCTTGTCCTTGGCGATCGGGATCTGGTGCTTCTCCGCGAATTCGATCAGGTCCTCGCGGCTCTTGAAAGCCCACTCGCGCCACGGCGCGATGATCTTGATCGACGGCTCGAGCGCGTAATACGTCAGCTCGAACCGGACCTGGTCGTTGCCCTTGCCGGTAGCGCCATGGCAGACGGCATCCGCTCCGGTCTGGCGCGCGATCTCGATCTGCCGCTTGCCGATCAGAGGCCGCGCGATCGACGTGCCCAGCAGATAAACGCCCTCGTAGACGGCGTTGGCGCGGAACATCGGGAACACGTAGTCGCGCACGAACTCCTCGCGCAGATCCTCGATGTAGATGTTTTCTTGTTTGATGCCGAGTAACTCTGCCTTCTTGCGCGCCGGGCCAAGCTCCTCGCCCTGTCCGAGATCGGCGGTGAAGGTCACGACCTCGCAGCCGTACGTTTCCTGCAGCCACTTGAGGATGATGGACGTGTCGAGACCGCCGGAATAAGCCAACACGACCTTCTTGGGTCCTGCGCCGCTGCTCTTTGCTGCTGCCTGTGCCGCCATCTGCCCGCCACCTTCGTGCGCCGATATATCCAACTGGCGCGCACTATAGGCATGGAGCAGGGCCGAGCAAGTGCAGTGCGATATCCGCTTCTGCGACATCCGACCGTCGCCGGCACATCGCCGGCATATCTTTGATTTGGATCGGCGTTGCCGGGGCGAAGGTGCGCGATGGCAATCGGGCCTCGCGCGAGCCGGCGAGGCATCGAGCAAACCGTGCGCGTTGCAGGTCTGACACGAACATCTGTTTCAACGAACAAAATCGCCTTATGAACATCTCTTCACGGCCGAGCCATTCTTTTTGCTCGATTCACTGACATGATACGAATCGTGATTAACCTCGGGAGACCTGCTGTGATCCATCTTACCAAGCTGACGCTGGCTGTATCCGCCGCAGCCACGCTTATCTTCACTGCCATCACTGCGCAGGCTCAGCTTGCGCCTCCAGCGCCGAAGGCAGCTCCGGCTGCACCTGCCATCAAGGCACCGGCCGCGCCTGCAGCGGCCGCAGCACCAGCTGCAGCCGCAAAGGCGGCACCGGCAAAGAAGACGGAGAAGGCTGCTGCAACGTCCGCCTGTAACGCCATCCAAGACGAAAAGGGCTGCGCCGCCAAGGCGGCGGAGTGCCGTTGGATCGCTGCAGTCAAGCGCAAGGACGGCAAGGAAGTAGCAGCGTACTGCCGCAATCTGCCGAAGTCGGTCAAGGCAGCGCCTAAGGCTGCTCCTGCCGCCGCTGCAGCCCCCGCCGCACCGGCAGCTGCTGCTGCCAAGGCGCCGGCTGCGCCCGCCATCAAGGCTCCGCCTGCCGCCACCAAGTAGTTCTTCGCGACAGCGTCGATCGAATTGAAGCGGCGCCCCTTGGGGCGCCGCTTTTGTCTTGATACTGCTCGAAAAAGTGTCAGCCGAAGCGCGGCGGCCAACCGAACATCATGAAGGGCAGACCCCAGGCGGGCGTGATGGGCTCGCTGGGCGCTGGTGCGCGGCGTTCCGGCCGGTCACCGAGGATCTGCGCAGAGGCGTGACCGCCCGAGGTGCGATAAGCCGAGTAGGCAGTATCGAAATCGACGACGTTGGTCTGAGCCCGATTGGCTGCGCTGCTGGGCGCGCTCGCATTCGGCATCATGTTCGCCCACATCGCCATCGGCGACATCCAGGCCGCGCTTTGCCAGTCCGGCATCGGAATTGCCAACGGGGCCGGGAGCGGGGCAGAGAACGGCGTTGCGAAGGGCGGTAGGAACGGATTGCCGAACGCCGCGCCTGCCGCCATCGCCGGCCGCATCCAGTCGCCGACATGATCGACGGGATGACCGGGCGTCATCCAGAACAGCGGATCGAAGGGCGAACGATAGGGCGACCGATACCACGACTTGCCCGTCGATGAACTGGACGACGGCCTCGTCTGAGCGGCCGCCGAGCCGCGGATCTCGGCTGACCGCGTCTCGTATGAGGATCGCGTGGGTTCGCGACCGGCGGAACTTGTCGCTGGCTGGGTCGAGCCAGCGCTCAGCATCGAGGTCGTAGCCGTTGTCGTCGCTTTGAAGAGTTCCAATGTGGCCTCTACCGCCGCCATGTTGGCCTTGGCCCAGAACTCGAAAGGATTGGTAGCTTCGAAAGCCGTATTCATGACTGGGCGCTCGCCACGTTGCTGCGGAGAGCGCGAGTATACGCTCAATGCTGCAATGCAGCAATAATTCTTGCGCTGCACACTGGAAAGGCCAGCATGGCAGCTCGGTCAGGGGGCCGCGCCGGCGGTGAAGCGCGGAGCGCTCAGTGGACCGTGCAGCTCCATCACCCGTTGCGGGGCCGCGAGTGCCGCCCCCGGGCCGCTTCCTGGCGGCGTCTGGCTCAGCCGAAGATCGATCCGGTCTGACAAAAGGTTGATCACGCCGACCGCAGTCCAGCCGCCCTCGCTGGCTTTGGTTTCCGCGGCATCGGTAAGAATCGTGCCGTCTCTGAGCACGAGCTTGAGGTCGAGGCTGTCGTAGTCGGTGGTGCCGCGCGGTGCGCTAACCCAGCCCGACATTTCGCCGGCTTTGACCGCATCGGCGAGCCCTCGAAAGTCGAAACTGATCCTACCCGGCGCCTGCGCGCGCACGGTGATCTTCCCGGCGAGGCCCCGAATGAGATCGCTCAAAGTCGAGCCCGAGCCGAGCAGATCGGCCACGACGCCGGCTTTTCCGGACAGCAACTGCCCGCCGCCCAGCGTTCCGCTCAGCATCGAAAGGTCGATCTGGTCGAGCTTTACCCGCACCGTCACCTTTGGCACGAAGCCTGTGAAATCGGCGGCGATCTGCCCTCCGCCTTCGCCGCCATTGAACTTGACGTCGGCTATGTCGGCGAGCAGCCGCCCGTCTTTCAGGGCGACCGTGGTTGCCAGACGGCCAAGTTCGAACGTGCCGAATTGGACGCGGTCCGCCGAAATCCGCAAGTCCGCGTCCAGATGCATGCCGAGCGGTACCGTCAACGCGCCGGCCGCCAGCGATGTCCAGCTGAAGCCGTCGTTCGCGACCTGTGAGGAGAGCGACAAATACGGCCGCGCATCCAGCGTCTTGTAGGCGAGTGTCGCGGTGATGACGGGCGTGGGCTGCCGCAATCGCAGCCCTAGCACGCCGGTGCCTTCGTTGCCGTCCATCCGCACGGCGGCGTTCTCGAAGGCGAGCGTCTGGCGGCTGACCCGCATCTGCCCCTTCACGGAAACATCGCGCAAGCCCGGTCCACTGGGCCAATACGAGCCGAACCAGCGCGCAAGGGTCCGGCCGCTCGGCAACGTCATGTCGCCTTGTCCGGCCATCTCGATCTGATCGGCGGCGGGCATCATGCGACCGTCGAAATTGAAGTCGATGTGATCGCCCTTGATCGACAGCTTCAGTGGGAACTTGCTGAGCAAGGCACCGCGCCGTTCGCCTTTGCCCACGTTTGCGAGCGCGTCGAGTTGCACGCGATGGCCACGCAGGAATGCGGAACCCTTGATCGAAACGAACCCGCGGCGGCGCAGCGATACGTCTGCCTTGACGTCGGTGAGAACCTCTGGCGTCTCGAACAGCCCGTGAATGACGAGGGTGGTCCGGCGCAAGCTCAGGCTTTCAAAGCGGCCTGCGGCGAGTGCCTCCGTGAAGGGAGATGCCGGGAATGTGGGCGCCTGCCCCGCTTTAGCGCCGGCGGCTTCGGGCCCGAAGGAGACGACCGCATTGTAGAGCCGGAGGTTCTGGCTGGGCGGGGCCGTCGTGGCAGTTCCGTCTGACGTCGTCGGCAGCGCATGGCCGCTGGCATCGACGAAAGCAACGGTGCCGCGATCGATCCGGATGCGCGGTGCGGCAGATACCTCGACGGGATGCGAGATCGTAAATGCATCTCCTGGCGCTGCCTCTACGGCATCGCTCGCGATGTCACTCGAATAGAGGCTCAGAACGATCGGCAACGCGAGGCCCAGGCACAGACAGACAGCCACCGCGATCGGGACTCCGAACGTCCGAGCCCACTGCCTATGGGCCATGGAGCAGGCTTCCCCAATGTCGACACTGCCGCCCCCGGCAGCGTCACCCCGAATTACGAATGCAGAATTATCGATCCATAGTACTGCAAAGTCGTCGCCCCGCTTGATCTGCCCCGACCCGGACATCGTCGAATTCAGACTGACGAAAACCCTAACCGCGTAACGTCGGCCATACAAGAGTACTGTTGTCGAATGCGAAGATAGCAGCCCGAGGCCTGAGAAAATTCACTTTCGCCATCTCGTAGAAGTCAGTCTGGAAATGAAGGTCAGTCGAAGCGATCACCACGCGAAGAAGCCATCGCGGCGGTCGCACCGATGGTGCAGGGCGTGCGGGGGCCTCTGCCCCGTCCAAGCCGTGCACCTCGGCGCAAAACGCCTACTGAATGGCCGCCCCTGTGCGCTTCTTGAGTTCGTCGAGCGTAACACCCGGCGCCATCTCGACGACGCGCAGACCATCCTTGCTCACCTCGAGTACGCCCAGATCCGTAATGATCATATCGACCACGCCAACGCCGGTCAGCGGCAACGTGCACTTCGGCAGGATCTTCTGATCCTCGCCGCCATCCTTGCGCTTCGCGGTGTGCTCCATCACGACGACGACGCGCTCGACGCCCGCGACGAGGTCCATCGCGCCGCCCATGCCCTTGACCATCTTGCCCGGGATCATCCAGTTCGCGAGGTCGCCTTTTTCGGAAACCTGCATAGCGCCGAGGATCGCGAGATTGATGTGCCCGCCGCGGATCATGCCGAAGCTATCGGCCGAGGAGAAAAAGCTCGAGCCCGGCAGCGTCGTCACCGTCTGCTTGCCCGCGTTGATCAGATCGGAGTCGACTTCGTTCTCCATCGGGAATGGTCCGATGCCGAGCAACCCGTTCTCCGACTGCAGCATCACGTCGATGCCCTCGGGAATGTAGTTGGCCACGAGCGTCGGCAACCCGATCCCCAGGTTCACGTAGAACCCGTCCTGCAGTTCCTTCGCGGCGCGCTGCGCCATCTCTTCGCGTGTCCAGGCCATTGATCGGCTCCATAAATGAGCGGGCAGTGCATGATGAGCTGTTAGTTCTTAAGTTCTTGGTTCTTAGTCGTTTGTGCTGTTGTTCTAAGCACCTGTTCTAAGCACTGAGAACTGAGGCCTAAGAACTTTTCCTCACCGTCCGCTGCTCGATCCGCTTTTCCGGGCTCGCGTTGAGCACGAGGCGCTTGATGAAGATGCTGGGCGTGTGAATGTGATCGGGGTCGATCTTGCCGGGCTCGACGATGTGCTCGACTTCCGCGAGCGTCATCTTCGAGGCGGTAGCGACGACCGGATTGAAGTTCCGCGACGTCATCCGGTAGACGAGGTTGCCCGCCGTGTCGGCTTTCCACGCCTTGACCAGCGACAGGTCGGCGATGATGCCGCGCTCCATCACGTAGTGCTGCCCGTCGAAAACCTTCGTCTCTTTGCCGTCGGCGACGATCGTGCCGTAGCCGGTCTTGGTATAGAACGCGGGGATGCCGGCGCCGCCTGCGCGCAGGCGCTCAGCCAACGTGCCCTGCGGCGTGAACTCGAGCTCGAGCTCTTTGGCGAGAAACTGCCGCTCGAACTCCTTGTTCTCGCCGACATAGGACGAAATCATTTTCTTGACCTGCCGCGTCTTGAGCAGGATGCCGAGGCCGAAATCGTCGACGCCCGCGTTGTTCGACACGACGGTCAGGTCTTTCACGCCCGTGTCGCGCAAGGCTGCGATCAAGGCTTCCGGAATGCCGCACAGGCCGAAGCCGCCGACGGCGATCGTCATGCCGTCCTTGACGACGTCTGCCAGTGCTGCAGCAGCGCTCGGATAAACTTTGTTCATCGTGCCACATCCATGATGCGAGATCCTTGCCCTCCGGCCGGGTGCGCCCCGGTTCCGCTCCGGCTTCTTTTAGGTTGGCAGGAGCGGCGCGCGCAAGCGCCGGATGCTGCGTGCGCCGATCCGCAACGGCCACACGCGGCAGAAGGCTCACAATACAACTCGGAATAGCCGGATAGAGTGGTGATAGAACTGGATCTTTTTTGCATCAGTTTGGCGGATTGCGCGATTGCGGAGATGCCCGGCTGCCCGCATCGTTTGCCCGTGCGAGAATCACGGGCGGCCCGATGCGGATCGACGAACGAACGAGAATAGGGGCGGCGGCGACCCCTTCGAGCGCGCCTCGGGTGGGCCTGATCGCTGCGTGCACCGCGGCACTCGGACGGATGGCATCGACCCTTCGCGATATCGGTTCCACGCCCCTCTCTAGCGATGGTGCCGTCGAACGAACGCTGTCTCGCCGTGCCGACACGCGGACTTCGCCGCACCTCACGAAGCTGACTTCGGTTGTGGAGACAGCCGCCCAGCATGTCGAGCGCGCTGAACAGTGCCATCGCGGTGCCGGCATCCGCATCGATGCGGCGCTCTATGAGCTGGAGCAGTTGCGCATGGAGCTTCAATCCGTCGTCGATCCCGCACTCCTGAAGGGCACGAGCCGCATTCTCGATGCCGAGGCTGCTTCGATCGGTACGAAATCCGGAATGTCGGCCCAACCGGCGTCGGAGCCCGCTAAGGCTGGCCCAGCAGGATCAGCAAGATCGGCAGCGTGACCATCGACACGGCGGTGCTCAGCGCCACGCTGGCCGATGTCGTCTGCATCGCAATCCCGTTTTGCGACGCGAACAGGAACGTCGCGGTCCCCGTCGGCATGGCGGCGAACAGCGTGATCACGCTCGCCGGTAGCCGCGGCAACCCGAACACGTGAAACGTGAAGAACCAGGCGAGCGCCGGCAGTGCCAGGTTCTTCAGGACGCACGACACGGCGAGCGTCCTCGCCTCGCCTGCGATTCGGAACCCCGCCAGCGTGAATCCGACAGCGAACAGCGCGCACGGAACGCTCGCCTGCGTCAGCATCTGCATGGCGCGGTCGGCGGTCACATGCAGGCCGAGACCAGTCGCGCGCCACAGCGCCGCGACCACGATCGCGACCGCGATCGGGTTACGTCCGAACTCGATCGCGATGCCCTTCGCCATCTCCGCCGGTGTCCCCGACCGCGCACGTTCGGCGAGCGCAAGGTGGATGCATGCCGCCAGCCACAGCGCCGCGACGTGCACCGACACGACGATGGCCGCCGTCGGCGCCGCGCGCTCGCCATAGGCGCCGAGCGCGATTGGAATGCCGAGCAACACGATGTTGCCATAGCTCGCCGTCATCGCGAACACGGCGCCTTCCGCTTTCGGCCGTCGCAGGATCAGCAGTGTCGCGAGCGTGGCCGCGATCCAGATCACCGAAACGCTGGCGAAATAGCTGCCGAGCAGAAGCCCCGGCTGTGCGTCGCCCATGTTCGACACGACGATCGTGCGGAACAGCAGCGCCGGCATGGCGACGAGAAACGTGAACTCCGCGATACCTTTGCCCGCCGAGGCGCTCAACCATTGGAACCGCGCCGCCAGGAACCCGAGCGCGATCAGCCCGAAAATCGGCGCGACCGTCGTCGCGACCGCATTCAAGGACGTAGCTCCCGGCATTCGGGTTGAAGGCTCGAAGCTGTGGGCCGCGGAGCCTGCATCAATTCAACTGCTCTGAACGGTTCGCCGAAGGAGTGACAGCCGCCGAAGGAGCGCTCGCGGGTGCATTGGCCGAACCCGCTGCCTGCGAGCCACGTTCTCCCGCCTCGATCACCCTTGCGCCGAAAGCCTGGACTTCGTGGATGGCGAGCGCCCTGACGGCCGTACCGTCGGCCTGGAACCGGACGGTGCCGTCCGAGCCCGCGAACCCCCCCGCTCGCGTGATGCCGGCGGTGGTGAACCGCACGCCGGCCGGCGCGCCCGATAGCGCGAGCGCGATCCCGACGGCGTCGAACGACACGCTCGCGATCCGCGGCGGCGGCGAGCCGAACGTCTTGGAGAACTTCTCCGAGAAGGACTGCCATCCCTTCTGATCGGGTGCGGGGTACCACGCGCCGAGGAATGTCACGTCACGGCCGAGGTTCGGCGAATCCCAGCCGCCCGTACCGAGCAGTTTCACCTTCGTCGGATCGATCCTCGCATAGGCGATGAGCGGCCCGATGCTCATCAGAGAATCCGGCTCGCCCGGGATCAGAATGGCATCAGCGGTGATCGTTTGCCCGTCCATCGTCGGGTTGTTGATCGCATCCCCGAGCTTTCGCGTCGCTTCCAGCATGCCCGAAGATCCGCCGCGGCCATACCGCTCGATCGCGACGACGTTGCCCTGACGGCTGCCGACAGCACGCGTGAACGCTTCCTCGACGATCCGGCCATAGGCGTCGTCCGGGATCAGCGCAGCGTAGTTCCGCCGCCCCTGTGCCATGCTGTAGCCGATGATACGCTCGACATCCTGGTCCGGCATGAAACTCAACAGGTATGTCCCAGGCTTGATCACGCGCTTGTCGTTGGAGAAAGCGATCACTGGCACCCGTGCGGCAGCAGCAACCGGCGTCACCGCATCCACGGATACCGCGAGCAACGGCCCCAGGATCATC
>CAMDMH010000061.1 GCA_945901835.1 Devosia equisanguinis
AGCTGCCCGATCGCCCCGCGCAATGTCGCGATCGCTTCTTCCACGTCGCGACGCTCGGCCTCCATGCTGTCGAACTGCTGGTTGAGCGTTTCGAGTTCCTGATCCGCCGCGAGATTGACCGCGCCGAGCCGCTCCCGATCGGCCTTTAACCGCTGCAGATGACGCTCGATCTCGTCGAGCGCCGGCAACGTGCCGCCTTCCGGAAAGTCGGCGAGCGCGAGACACGCCTCCGGCTCGCAGCCCAGAGTCTCCCGGATCTTGCGCACCTCGTCCGCCAGCCGTTGCTTCGCGGCATCCAGACGCGCTTCGATGCGCGCGCGGTTCTCGCGTTCGGTCGTCACCACAGCCTGCGCCGTCCGCAAGCCCATCTGCGCTTCGCGCAATCCGGTCTCTGCGCGCGCCAGATTGTTGGCGGCATCGGAACGCTGCTTTTCGCTGACGGCGATTTCGTCCAGCAGTCGCTGCCGCTGCGCCTCGATCTCCTCCGGCAACTCCTCGAGCTCTGAGAGTTCGGCGCGCGCCTCGTCGACACGCGACTTCAACGTCGCGATCTGCCGCACCGCACTTTCAGCACGCGACGCCCAGCGCTGCCGGTCCGCCCGCGTCGTCGCCTGCCGGTCGACGCGCAGCTTGCGCTCCCGCTCGATGCCCGAAAGCTCCGTCGCCGCCGACATGACCTTCGCGCGCGCGGCCCGTATCGCTTCCGCCGCCTCGGTCACTTCCGCTTCGAGCCCCGCTTCGTCGCCGGCTTCCGCCAACGCGGCCTCGGCGAGAACCATCCGCTCGCGCGCTTCACCGAGCGCGTCGGCTGCTTGCGCGACTTGACCGTCAAGCGCCCCGCGCCGGCTTTCCGCTTCCCGCGCTGCACGCTCCAGTTCCGCGAAATTCTCTCGCGTGCGGTTGAGCTGGGCTTGCGCATCCCGCGCCATCTGCCGTGACCGACGCCCGAGATCCTCTGCCGCGCTCAACTCGACCTGCGCCGAACGCTGCGCCGCATGCGCCGCATCGGAAACCTCCGCGAGCCCAGCCAGCCTGTCGTCGATCTCGCCGAGCCTGTTCCGCTGCGACAGGCGCTCGGCCGCAGCCGTCGGCGCTTCCGCCGTCACCACGAACCCGTCCCACCGCCATAGATCGCCCTGCCGTGAAACGAGCCGCTGCCCCGATTGCAGAGCGCGCTGCAACACCGGACCATCCGCGCGCTCGACCACACCCACCAGAGCCAGCCGCCGCACGAGCTCGCGCGGCGCCTTCACCTTGGCGATCAACGGCTCCGCGCCGTCCGGCAGCGCCGGATCGGAATCGTGCCGCGCCACCCGCCGCCAGTGCATCAGCGCGGCATCCGCGTCGGCATCCTCGTCCCCGAGAACCGGCGCATCGAGATCATCGCCCAGCGCCGCGCCGAGCGCCGCCTCGTATCCCGGCGCCACCGCGATATCGTCGAGCACCGGCGTGTGCCCGCTGCCCGAACGCGGCCGCAACAGACGCGCCAGCGTCGCCCGCTCCGCCTCCAGCGCGCGCAACTCCAGGCTCGCCTTCTGCGCCGCCTCGACCCGCTCCTTGAGCCCGCTCGAGAGCGCCGCCACGCGTTCCTCGCTGTCGAGCGCCTTCGTCTCGCCGTCCTCGATCGTCTCGGCGAGCGAAGCGCACATCTCCTGCAATTCCTCGAGCCGCGACGTATCTGGCGCGCGCTTTGCAAAATCGGCAAGTTGCGTCCGAAGCCCTGCCAGCTGCTGCTCGATCTTCAGTGCCTGCTCGCGCCGCTCCGCGCATGTCGTCTCGACAATGCGCCGCCGCGAGCGGATCTCGAAATCACGCTTGGCGACATCGGTTTGACGCGCAGCCGCAGCAGCTTCAAGCTCCCGTGCAGACACCAGCGATGCCTTGGCAGCCTCCTCGACCTCGCTCGCCCCTTCCGTCGTCTCGATCAGCTCGGCCAGCTCCGCCTCGATCCGTTCGAGCTGCTCGGACGCCTCGGCCGCCGCCTCGCTCTCACGCTCGACGTCGCCCTCGAGTTGCGCGATGCGGCCCGCCAGCTCCTTGCGCCGCAATGCCGCCCGCTCGGCCTCCCGCTCGAAATTCGACTGCTCGATCTTGAGCCGCGCCAGCACCGCGCCCTTTATCGCCTCCGCCTCGCGCAACGGCTGCAGGCCCTCGGCGAACTCGGCTTCCTCGCGCATCAATCGCGATTCCAGCGCCGCAGCAGCGCCGAGCGTAACCAGCGCCTCCCGCTGCGCCGCCTCCGACGCGCCGGCCTGCCGATCCGCCTCCGCCCACCCGACGTGAGCCGCGACCGCCTCCGCCTTGCGGATCTCCATCGAAAGCTCGCGATAACGCCGCGCCTGGCGCGCCTGCCGCTTGAGCCCGTCCATCTGCGTCGAAAGCTGCCCGGCGATGTCGGCTAGCCGCGCCAGATTGCCGTCAGCCGCCTTCAGCCGCAACTCCGCGTCATGTCGCCGGCTGTGCAGGCCAGCGACCCCGGCCGCATCTTCCAGAATGCGCCGCCGCTGCTCCGGCTTGGCGTTGACGATCTCGCCGATCTGCCCTTGCCGCACCAGCGCGGGCGAACGCGCGCCCGTCGCCGCGTCCTCGAACAGAATCCGCACGTCGCGCGCCCGGACGTCGCGGCCGTTTACCCGATACGCCGAACCCACGTCCCGCTCGATCCGCCGCGTGATCTCGATCAAGTCGCTATCGTTGAACTCGGCCGGCGCGTTTCGCTCGGAGTTGTCGAGGAACACCGTCACCTCGGCCATGTTGCGAGCGGGCCGGGTAGTCGTGCCGGCGAAGATCACGTCCTCCATCGCGGCGGCGCGCATGGACTTGTGGGACGTCTCGCCCATCGTCCAGCGCAACGCCTCGAGCAGGTTCGACTTGCCGCAGCCGTTGGGGCCCACGACACCGGTCAAACCTTTCTCGATGACAAGCTCTGTGGGTTCGACGAACGACTTGAACCCGAGCAGCCTGAGACGGGTGATCTGCATGTCACGGGATTATCGCATTCGCGCCCGGTGGTCCATGCCGATTTTACGAGAAGCGCCGGAAATCGCTCAACTTTTCTGCGCAACCGCCGCATTGCCCGCGAGCAGCGGATCGACGATCGCGCGCATGTCGTTGAGCGTTAGCGTGTGCTTGATGAGCCGCCCGTTGATGAAATAGTTCGGCGTGCCCACGATCCCGAGCAGCCGCCCCCGCTGCTTCACCGCATCGAGCGAGGCGACCAGCGCCTTGTCCTGCCGGCAGGCTTCCAGCTTATCGGCCGTCAGCCCCAGATCGCCCATCGCCTTGACGATCGGCTCCGGCCGCACATCCTGACTGACCCATTGAGCCTGCATCCGCATCAGCCTGTCGTAAGCCTGGAAATACCTTGCTGGTGCTACACATCGGGTCGCGATCGTGGCGAGACCGGACTGAAACCCGATCGGGAACTCGCGGAGAATGAAACGCACCTTGCCAGTAGCGATGTATTGCCGCTTCAATTCGGGAAACGACTCCATCTGGAATTGACGGCAGAACGGGCACGTCATCGACGCGTATTTGATGACCGTAACGGGAGCATCAGCACGCCCCAACGACATCTCAGACAGATCGCCAGCGGGTTGCATGACCTCCGCGAGCGTCGGAGAGGCGATCACCTCGCGCGGCGCCAGGGCCGACGCCCCGTCGACGAACGGGTTGCCCTCCATCTTGTCGGGCGTGGCCGGACTACCACCGGCCTTGCTGCCCGACGCGCCACCAGTGGACAGGCCGCCGATAGCCAGCGGGCCCTGCGAAACGCTGGCGCCACAGGCAGCAAGCACCGCCGCGACCACAGCCACCGCAAAGGCGGAGCTCGACTTGACAAACATACCGCCCGCCCCCGAAGCGTTCATGCCCACTCAGCCCTTCAACAGCGGCTCGATGGCCTTCTCGAAATCGGCGACGGTCACGCCGGGCAGGCGCTTGCCATTGACGAAGAACGTCGGCGTCGCATTGACCCCGAACTTCTCGGTCGCCCGCTTGCGACCGGCCTCGATCTGCTGGAGCAGCTTGTCGTCGGTCAGGCACTTGTCGAAGCTGGCCTGCGTGAAGCCGGCCTGGCGCGAGATCTCGAACAGCCGCGGCACGGGATTGCCCTGCTGGAAGGCCCATTCCTGCTGCCGCTTGAACATTTCCGAGACGAATGCTGCCGTACCGTCACCCCCGACGCAGCGCGCGAGCATGGAGACCGCCGCAGCGATGTTGTCGAGCGGAAATTCCCGGAACACCAGCCGCACCTTTCCGGTGTCGATGTACTTCTCCTTGAGCTTCGGCAGCACCGTATTGTGGAACGCCGCGCAATGCCCGCACGTCATCGATGCGTACTCGACGATCGTTACCGGCGCGTCGGCCTTGCCGAACACGATCTCCGGCAGATCGACCTTCATCAACTCGTCGACTGGCACCTGAGCCGGTGCAGCAGGGCGCTGCGCGAACGCCGGTTGCGCCGCGGTCAGAGCAGCAATGGAAACGCTACCCACGATCAGCGTCCTGCGGCTGACGGAGTTATTCGATCTCTTGAAAAGTTCGTCACTCACGGGCGGCTCCTGCAGTGCCTCGATGCACTGCGCTGATGCAGTGCGCTGTTCGCACGGCCGCAGCCTGAGGCCAGCGGCGTCGATTATTGCTCTCACATAGGCCATCCGGCGCGCGCTGCCAACCAAACGGACATCTCGAACGATGGCTAAATCGCAACACTATGTCGTGATCGAGATGTCCGGTGCCTGCGTTTCGATGGCCCGCCGGAATAGCTACCGGCGGTCAGCCGATATCGCCCAGCGAAGAGACCACGGACGATACGACATTCCCGACGCCGTCGATGACCAGTTGTGCGCCGTTGATCAGCGCCTCCGCCGCAAAATCGCCCGCACCGCCAACGTCCCGCTTGCGGCTTTCGTCCTCGTGCGTCTCCCCGACGGGCAGAGCTTCATCGGGCGCATGCTCGGGCGACTTGGGGGTGTCGATGCTCAAGGCGGGGTTTCCTCGTGTGCAATTGACCGTAACCAGGAAACACCGGAATCGCGGCCGATTTCAGGACGCGACAGAGGCGAAAAACGACCTAACTAACAACAAGTTGAGAAATCACCCGCGGCGTCAGCGCTTCGCCATGCCCTTCTGTATCAGCTCGAACGCAGCCCTGAGCCGCTCGTCTGCCACCTGCCCGAGATCGAGCGGCGGCTTGCCCGTGCGAGACTTGCCAGCCACCACGTCGCGCGGCTTGGGCTGCGGCGGCTCGGCGACCATCGGGACCTGCTCGATCCTGAGATCGGCGATCGCCCGGTACCCGAAGTAGGCGTTGATCCGGTCGATGATCTGCCGGCCCTTGTACTGCACGTCGAGAGCCCTGGCGGCGTCGACCATGAGATAGAGCGTCGCCCCCGGCCGGCCGGATTGCCCCGCCGGCGTCTCGCCATATGTCTCGACTGCACGCGGCCACTTCAGCTTGTTGGGCCGGGTGTGCCGCGCGAGGTCGGCGCCGACGATCGTCGCCCAGTCCGTCAGTAGCGCCGCGGTCGAGAAGCCATACTTTTCCATCACCTTCTTGGTCAGCCGCGGCACGAAACTGCCGACGGCTTTCACCCCGAACGCCGTCTTCCGCACGATCGGCGGATTGATGAAGGATTTGGTAGCGGGTCGATGGCTTACAGGGCGCTGTGCTGGACTCGACTCAGTCTTGCTGCTTTGGTCGGTCACGTTCGTCGCCTCGCTGCAAATCCAATCCGCGCAGCGATCCGAATAACACGCAGTCGGGGTGATTCGCGTCGGCAGCCGAAGGATCCACAAGGTGATCGACATGGCGGGCGTGGCTAAACTGCAACGCAATCCGCGCACGGGGTCCAAGAGCCCGGTCGCACGGGATTCTGTCGCTCGAGATGTAGCGCCGCCCTTGCTCGAATGGTACGACCGCGAGCGCCGCGAGTTGCCGTGGCGCATGGCGCCGGGCGAACGCGCCGATCCCTATCGTGTCTGGCTGAGCGAGATCATGCTGCAGCAGACCACGGTGAAAACCGTCATCCCCTACTACGAGAAGTTCCTCCGCCTCTGGCCCAATGTGAAGTCTTTGGCCAAAGCCGAGCTGGACGACGTTCTCGCAGCCTGGGCGGGCCTCGGCTACTACAGCCGCGCCCGCAATCTCCATGCCTGCGCGAAGGCCGTCGTCGCCGACCACGGCGGCAAGTTCCCGTCGAACGAAACCACACTCGTCACGCTCCCCGGCATCGGCCCCTACACGGCCGCCGCCGTCGCCTCGATCGCTTACGGCGAGCGCGCGACGCCGGTCGATGGTAACATCGAGCGCGTCGTCGCCCGCCTGTTCGCCGTGCGCGAGCCTCTGCCTCTCGCCAAGCCGGCATTGCGCTCGCTGGCGGCCACGCTGACACCGCTCACACGCACCGGCGACTTCGCCCAGGCGATGATGGATCTCGGCGCCACAATCTGCACGCCCAAGAGCCCGTCGTGCCTGATGTGCCCGCTGAAGAACGAGTGCACCGCCCGGGCATTGGGTATCGAAGCGAAGCTGCCTTCACGCTCCCCGAAAGGCGAGAAGCCGAACCGCTTCGGCATCGCCTTCATAGCGCTGCGCGAGGATGGCGCGGTGCTCCTCCGCCGCCGCCCCGACAACGGCTTGCTCGGCGGTATGATGGAAATCCCTTCGACCGACTGGCTCGACATGCTGCCCGCCGCTGCCGACGCGATGCACATCGTCCCCGTGAAAGCCGACTGGTGGAAAGTGCCCGCTACCGTGCGCCACGTCTTCACGCACTTCGAACTCGAACTGGTCGTCTACCGCGCCGTCGTCTCGAGCGACAGCGAACTCACCTTCTGGGCCGACAGCCCCCGCTGCCGCTGGGTCCCCCGCCGCGATCTCGACGCCCAAGCCCTCCCCAGCGTCATGCGCAAAGTCATCGCGCACGGCCTGCGCGAGATGTGAGCGGCAGATCGGCTTTCCATCGCCGCACGCCTCGCCTACCCTCCAAGTCGAACAGGCGAGGAACCATGGGCATGAACCTGCGCCATATGATGCCTAAGATATTGAGCATCGCCGCGACCGCCCTCGCATTCCTCGCCTCCACCGCCGCTGCCCAAACCTACCCCACCCGCCCCGTCCGCATCGTCGTCGGCTTCGCGCCCGGCGGCTCGACGGACCTTGCGGCGCGCATCATCGGCCAGTGGCTCACCGACAAGCTCGGTCGCCAGTTCGTCGTCGAGAACCGCCCCGGCACGGTCTCCAATATCGCTGCCGAAACGGTCGCGCGCGCGGCCCCGGATGGCCACACGCTGCTGATCCTCAGTTCCGCCGACACGATCAACCCGACGCTGCACCCGAAGGCGAGCTTCGACCTGCTGCGCGACATCGCGCCGGTCGCGGGCCTCACGCAGCAGCCGCAAGTCCTGATGGCGAACCCGTCGCTGCCGGTGAAATCGTTCGAGGAACTGATCGCCTACGTTAAAGCGAACCCCGGAAAGGTCACGATCGCCTCGGCTGGGAACGGCGCGATCAGTCATCTGGCGGGCGAACTGCTGAAGATGTCCGCCGGCATCGACCTCATCCACCTTCCCTATCGCGGCAGCGGCCCAGCCCTCACCGATCTGCTCGCCGGTCACGTCAACATCTCGTTTTCCGGCTTGGCCGGCTCGACGCAATACTTGAAGTCGAACCGCCTGCGCGCGTTGGCCGTCAAAACCGTCAAGCGCTCCGCAGCACTGCCGGACGTTCCGACTGTCGGCGAATTTTATTCCGGATATAGCGCCGTCTCGCTGTTCGGCATCGGCGCACCCAAGAACACGCCCGCCGATACCGTCGGCGTCCTGAACAAGGAGATCAACGCCGCCCTCACCGATCCCACCATCGAAGCCCGCTTCTCCGATCTCGGCGGCATCCCGCTGACGGGCTCGCCCGCCGACTTCACCAAACTCCTCACCGACGAAACCGAGAAATGGCGCAAAGTCATCACCTCAGCGAAGATCAAGGTGGAATGATCCTCGCGATCACATCTGGTCAAGCCTGACCTGCGTGTTGCGCCGACGCTGATAGTTCACCTCCCCCCTTTGTGGGGGAGGTGGCGCGTAGCGCCGGAGGGGGGACATCCAGCACACCAATTTATCGCCCCCACCCCGGCCCTCCCCACGAGGGGGAGGGAGAAGAAAGGGAAAGCTGAATAGTCGGTGTCCTCACCGGCTTCCTACTTGATCTCCAGCACCGCCTTCAGCCGCTCGACGACCGCAGGCGGCGTCGCCACGATCTCCTCGACGATCTTCTGCAACTCCTCACCCGACACCGGCAACAGATCGAGCTGCAGTTTCTTCGCCTCTTCGACGAACCCGGCATCCTTCATCGTCGCATCGAACGCCGCGCGCAACGCCTTCACGCGATCCGCCGGTACGTTCGGCGGCGCGAACAACGGCCGTCCGATCGTAGTCGGCGCAGACAACAGCCGCAGCGCGGCTTGATCGTTCCGATCGCTCGGCAGCTCCATCAGCAGCGGAATCTCGGCAAGTTGCGGATCGCGTTTCAACCCAATCTGCACGAGCACGTTGAGCTTCTTGCTGGCACCCAGCACCCAATCCGGCCGCGTCACCTTCCACGAACTCCACGAGTTCGACCCGCGGATGTCGACCTCGCCTTTTTCCAGCGCGAGATTGATCTCGTTGCCGCCGGGATAGCCCATGATGATCTTGAATTTCGTGCCCACCATCACGTTCATCGCCTGGCCGTACCACGCGGAAGTGTTGGGGCCTGTCGCACCGAGCGACATCACCCGCTCACGGGCCTGCTCCCAGCGCGTCACACCCGTCGTATGCCAGGCCGACAGGGTGTTGTTGTCGGCGATCGGGTTCCCGATCCAGTTCAGCTTGGTGGAATCGAACTTCACCGTCGGATCACCCAGCGCCTGCTGCAACGGCAGCGACTGATCCGGCATCACGAGCACCGTGCCGTCCTTGGCCGCGATGTTGTAGCCGTAGTTGGCCGCGACCCGGCTTCCCCCACCGGTCATCTGCTTGGCGACGATCTGCGGCTTGCCCGGAATATGAGCCGCCATGTGACGCGCAACGAGCCGCGCGTAGACGTCGTAGCCGCCCCCTGCCGACAGCCCGATCACGAACTCGACGGTACGGCCCTTGTAGAACTCCTCGACGTTCTGCGCCTGGACCGCCCCGATTGGCAGCACGGTGCCGGCAATAACGACGATGCCGCTCACAGCAATACGAATTCCACTCATGGCATTTCCTTCAATCGGATCACGTCGCCCAAGCCGTATTGCAAGCCCCATCGGAGCGCCATTTCTCGGGGAAACCACTCACTTCATTTCAAGCGCGGTCTTCAGACGCTGCACGACATGCGGCGGCGTCGCCACGATCTCCTCGACGATCTTCTGCAACTCCACTCCCGATAGCGGCTGCAGGTCGAGCTTGTTGGCCTTAGCTTCCGCGATGAAGGCCGGATCTTTCATCGTCGCGTCGAACGCCGCGCGCAACGCCTTGATCCGATCCGCCGGCACGCCCGGCGGCGCGAACAACGGCCGACCGATCGTGGTCGGCGCAGAAAGAAGCTTCAGCGCGGCCCGGTCATCCGGATCGGTCGGCAGCTCCATCAACAGCGGCACGTCCGGCAACTCGGGATCGCGTATCAATCCGAATTGCACGAGGACGTTGATCTTCTTCTCCGCCAGCCACTGCGGGCGCGTGCCCTTCCAGGACGCCCACGAGTTCGAGCCGCGAATGTCGACCTCGCCCTTTTCCAGCGCGAGGTTCACGTCGTTGCCGCCGGGATAGCCCATGATGATCTTGAACTTCGTGCCGAGCATCGCGTTCATCGACATGCCGTACCACGCCGATGTGTTGTTCCCCGTGGCGCCCAGTGAAAGCTGCTTCGTCTTCGCCTGTTCCCAGCTCGTCACGCCCGTGGTGTGCCAGGCCGACATCGTGTTGTTGTCCGAGATCGGATTGCCGATGCAGAGAAACTTCGCCGCATCGAGCTTGATGTTGGGCTCCCCCAAAACCTGGCTCAGCGCCAGCGACTGGTCGACGATACCGATTACAAGCCCTTCCTTATTGGCGATGTTGTAGAGGAAGTTCGCCGCGATCCGGCTGCCGCCGCCCGGCATCTGGCGCGCCACGAAGGTCGGCTTGCCCGGCATGTGATTGGTCATGTGGCGCGTGACGACACGGGCATAGACGTCGTAGCCGCCACCGGACGAATAGCCGATGATTACCTCTATCGACTTGCCTTTGTAGTAGTCCTCGACCGGGTCCGCCTGCGCCGGCAGCCCAGCGGCAAGAAGGGCAGCAACAGCGGCTGCCGCAATCGCGGGGCTCGCCAGCCGTGCTCCCGGCGTACTGCCATCCTGCGCAGATAGACCTGTCATCTGTATTCCTCCCGGATCCCTTCTCGAACGAGCCGCGTTCTAGC
>CAMDMH010000062.1 GCA_945901835.1 Devosia equisanguinis
CGGCGGCACCATCGTCACCCACGAGACGACATTTCCGGGCGCCGTTGCCATCGACAAGGGACGCATTGTCAGCATCGGCGAGGCGGCGACCATGCCGGCCGCGCGCGAGACGCTCGATGCGAAGGGGCTGCATGTCCTGCCCGGTGCGATAGACGTGCACGTGCATTTCCGAGAGCCGGGCTGCACGCACAAGGAGGACTGGGAGACCGGCACTGCGGCGGCAGCGATGGGCGGAACCACGACGGTGTTCGACATGCCCAACGTCGAACCACCTACGGGAACGCCGGCGGCGCTTGCCTTGAAACTCGAGGCGGCGAAGAAGGCCTATGTCGACTTTGGCATCTACGGGCTCCTGGCGGAGGACAACGTCGACCAGTTGGAGGCGTTGATCGAGGGCGGTGTCGCTGGCTTCAAGTGCTTCATGGGCAATACGTTCGGCAACCTGCCGTCGCCATCGACGGGCGCGATGCTCGAGGCGTTCGAGATCATCGCGCGGCATGGCTACCGCGTCTCGCTTCATGCCGAGACTGCCTCGATCATGGCGTGGCGGCAGAAGAAGCTGATGGCGGCCGGCAGGCACGCACCACTCGACCACCTGGCGGCGCGACCGGCTGTCGTTGCTATCGAAGCGGTGGCGCGCGCCGCGATCCTGGCGGAGTGGACCGGCGCACGCATCCATGTGCTGCACATTTCCTCGGCTCACGAATTGCGGCCGTTGCGAGAGGCCAAAGCACGCGGTGTCGACATCACGGGCGAGACCTGCCCCCAATACCTGCTGCACGACACCACCGACTACGCGCGTCTGGGATCGATCATTCGCGTCAATCCTCCCGTGCGCGAACCGCACCACAAGCACGCACTGTGGGCCGCGCTGAAGGACGGTACGGTGGACATGATCGCCACCGATCATGCGCCGCATACGCCGGAGGAAAAGATCAAGAACGATATCTGGACCGCAGATTGCGGCTGGCCCGGCGTCGAGACGCAGATGCCGTTGATGCTCACGGCGGTGAGCGAAGGCAAGCTATCGATCACCGATTATGTGCGCATTTCCGCCTACAATCCCGCACGGGCCTGGGGGCTGGCGCCCGCGAAGGGCGTTCTCGTGCCCGGCGCCGATGCGGATATCGCGATCGTCGATCTCGATCGTGTGGAGACGATCGATCAGGAACGGCTCGCGTCGCGCTCCAAGATCACCATGTTCCACGGCATGAAGGTGAAGGGCGTGCCGCTGCATACGATCGTGCGCGGGCGTTTCGTCATGCGCGATCGCAAACTCGTCTCCGCGGCGAAGGGACACGGACAGTCCGTGCGACGCATTCAGAAGATGCCGGCACCCCGTCCTGTCAACACCGATCAGACGATGGCAGCCGTTCTCGCCCGAGCGACGACATGATCGTGCAGAACGTCCAGCGCTCGACCGCGGAGACAACCATGCAAGCGACCGTTACGACCAGCGTACGCGCCACCGCAGGAGCTTCAGCCGCCGTGCGCACGAAGGCTGATCTCATAGATCTCGAAGCAGTAGAGGTCACCTACGGCCGCGGTTCGAAGGCGCTCAAGGCACTCGACACGACATCGCTCGAGGTTCGGCAGGGCGAGTTCGTGGCGTTGGTCGGCCCGTCGGGATCCGGCAAGTCGACGATTCTGAAGCTCGTCAGCGGATTGCTCGCGCCGAGCACCGGCGTCGTCATCGTCGGCGGGCGCGAGGTCGCCGCCAAGGCGGTACAGGTCGGCATGGCTTTCCAGAACCCCACTATGCTGCCGTGGCTCAAGGTGCGCGACAACGTCATGCTGCCGCTGAAGATCGTGGCGCCTTACAAGCACCAGTTCCGTTCCAAGCGAAAGACGGAGTACCGCGACAAGGTCGAAGCCCTTCTGGAGCAGGTTGGCCTCGGGGGCTTTGGCGACAAGTATCCATGGCAGCTCTCGGGCGGCATGCTGCAACGCGCCTCTTTGTGCCGCGCGCTCATTCATGAGCCCCAACTGCTACTCCTCGATGAGCCGTTCGGCGCGCTTGACCAATTCACCCGAGAGGAACTTTGGGCAACGCTCCAGGATCTCTGGCAGACGCGTAAGCCGACGGTGCTGCTCGTCACCCATGACCTGCGCGAGGCCGTCTACCTGTCGACGCGCATCGTCGTGCTGAGCGCACGTCCCGGCCGCGTGATCGACGACACGGCGATCGACTTTCCGCGTCCGCGCACGATCGAGATGACCTTCGATCCGGCATTCGTCGGCATAACGCAGCGGCTACGCGGTCTCATCTTCAACATGCGCTCGCAAATCGGGAAGGCCTGACATGGGCGGCAACGGCGAAGCCTGGTGGCAACGGTTCGCGTCCACCGCCTTGATCATCGGCTTCTTCCTGTTCTGGGAAGCGGCATGCTGGCTCTTCCATATTTCGGACATCGTGCTGCCGAAGCCGAGCCAGATCTTCACGACGCTCTATGTACGAGCACCTGCGCTCTGGCCGCATACGGTACAGACGCTCTATACGACGCTGTTCGGATTCATTCTCGGCGTTCTGGTCGGCGTAGCTCTCGGCGTTCTCGTGGGATCGTCGAAAACAGCCTACAACACGGCCTATCCACTGTTGGTCGGCTTCTCGTCGATCCCGAAAGTCGCGGTCGTGCCGATCTTCGTGTTGTGGTTCGGCGCGGGCACCGTCCCCGCCGTGCTGACCTCGCTGGTGATTTCGATCTTCCCCGTGGTCGTGAACGTCGCAACAGGTCTTGCGACGACAGAGCCGGAACTCGAGGACGTTCTGAAATCGCTCGGCGCCACGAAGTCCGAGGTGCTCTGGAACGTCGGGCTACCGCGCGCGATGCCTTACTTCTTCGCCTCGTTGAAGGTTGCCGTAACGCTGTCGTTTGTCGGAACCGTTCTGTCGGAGACGGTCGCGGCGAACCGCGGCATCGGCAACGTGATGATGGTCGCATCCTCGAACTTCGATGTGCCGCTGGTGTTCGCCGGCCTCATCATTCTCGCGATCTTAGGTGTGCTCCTCTACCTGCTGTTCGCCGCGCTCGAGTGGCGCCTGTGCGGCTGGGCCATGCGAAAGACCGACCTTGCCGCCATGGGGTGAGCCAGCTTACCGCAATTCACGCGCAGCCAGTCATGTCCGTCCAAAAGAAACCAGGAGTGCATCAATGCTGAATCTCACGACCAGCGCGAATGCTATGCTGGTGGTACTTGCCGCGGGCCTTGTCGTGGCCGATCCCGCCGCTGCGCAACAGAAGGTGCCGGTCAAGTTCACGCTCGACTAGAAGTACCAGGGTATTCACGCGTGGTATCTGCTGGCCCAGAAGAAAGGCTACTTCGCTGCCGAGGGCCTCGACGTCACGGTCGATCAGGGCGAGGGATCGGCAGCCACCGTCACGCGCATAATGTCGGGCACCTACGACGCCGGTTTCGGCGACATGACTGCGATCATCCAGAATGCGGCTGCACGGCCGGCCGATGCACCCGTCATGGTCTACATGATCTACAACCAGCCGCCTTTCGCGGTCATGTCGCTGCCGTCCGCCAACATCAAGACGCCTAAGGATCTCGCCGGCCGGCGCTGCCGCGTATCGGCTGCTGCCGCTGATGACGAAATCTGCCGGCGTCGACGCCTCCAAGATCGAGATGCTGAACATGGCGCCCAACCTGCAGGAGCAGATGCTGTTCCAGAAGCAGGTGGACGCCAGTCTTGTATTCAACGTCACGGCGTACATGAACGTCGCCTCGATGGGCCGCGATCCCTCAAAGGATGTGACGTGGATGATGTACGGCGATCACGGCGTGAGCGTTTATTCGAATGGTGTGATGGTTTCGCAGAAGCTCGTAAAGGAGCGGCCGGCGGCGGTCGGCGGACTGGTTCGAGCCATCAACAAGGCGCTGCATGAAGCGGTTGCCGATCCCGATGCAGCGATCAAGGTGTTGACCGAGACGGAACCGTTGATCAAGGCCGACATCGAGAAGCAGCGGTTGGTCTATGCGATGAAGACGGTCGTTCTCTCGCCGGAGCAAGCCGAGATCGGCATCGGCGACGTCAAGGACGCGCGCATGAAGCAGGCGATAGAGCAGATCGCAGAAGTGTTCGAGCTGAAGACCAAGCCGGAAGTTTCCGCGGTGTTCAATCGGTCTTTTCTTCCGGCGATCACCGAGCGCAAGCTGAAAGCCGCGTTCTGATCCGGCACGAGCCGCAAACATAGAGGTCGCAACGATGTCGACGCGCACGGTGTTCGCGGATTGGCTGCTGCCTCAGCCGGGATCCGCTGCGCAGGAGAACGTGGCGATCGAGATCGACGGCGGTCGTATCGCCGGCATTTCGGAGACCGGTCGCAAGCCTCCCGTGACAAGCGCGACGCGGCGGCGGCATCTGGTTCTGCCGCCGCTTTCCAACGCGCACGATCATGCGCGGGTGGCACGCAACTCGGCGATGGGTGGCTTCGACAAGCCGCTCGAGAGCTGGTTGTTCAGGCTGGCCTTGATCCCGGCCGCCGATCCTTGGATGTGCTCCGCGGTTTCGTTCGGACGCAGCGCGCTCGGCGGCGTCGGCGCTATCATGATCCACTATACGCGCATCCAGGGCATGACCGATTTCCGGACGGAAGTCGGGCAGGTCGTCAAGGCTCTGCGGGACGTCGGACTGCGCGGCGCGTTTGCCGTGCAGTGCCGCGATCGCAACCCGATAGTTTCCGGTCCCCACGACGCCGTGCTGGCGAGCCTGTCGTCGGGAGCCGGGGCGGCTTTGGAAAAGCGCTATCTGAAGCCGCCGATGCCGGCGCGCGAGCAGGTTGCGCTCGTGGAAGCCATCGCCAGCGAATACGACAGCGATACCCTGTGCGTGCAATACGGCCCGGCTGCCGTGCAATGGTGCACCGATGAACTGCTACAACTCATCGCGGAGCGGTCGGCGGCCACCGGGCGGCGCGTTCACATGCACCTGCTGGAGACCAAATATCAGCGCGCGTGGGCCGACAGAGAGTTTCCTCAGGGCATCGTCCGCTATCTCGATGAGATTGGACTACTGAGCCCGCGCCTGTCGCTCGCACACTGCGTATGGGCGCGGCCGGAGGAGTATGCGCTGATCGCAGAGCGTGGCGCGACGATCGTCGTCAATACGTCGTCCAATCTGGCGATCCGCTCCGGACGCGCGCCGATGGATAAGATGCTGCGCGCGGGCTGTCGTGTCGCCATGGGCATGGATGGCGTCGCGTTCGACGAGGACGAGGACGCGCTACGCGAGATGCGGCTCAACTACGCGCTCAACAAGGGGGCGGGGCTCGAGGCGGCGATGTCGCCGGCAGCATTGCAGGCGTTTGCGACGACGAACGGCTGCTTCGCCCTCGACGGTCGCACCACCGGCGGGCGGATCGAGCCGGGCGGCAACGCAGACCTCCTGTCGCTCGATCTCGATCTGCTGTCGCACGATCTCGTCGAGCCGGACGTGCCGGCAATGGAACTGCTGCTGGCGCGTGCAGGAAAGAGCCACGTTCGCGACCTCATCGTGGCCGGCAAGGATGTCGTGCGCGACGGCGTGCTCGCGACACTCGACCTGCCTGCACTCGAAGCCGAGCTTCTCGCCGGTTTCCGTCGCGATATCGCATCGACGGCCGATCTTCGCGCCGTCATGCCGGAAATCGAGCGCGTGCTGTCGGACCGGCTCGCGACGCATGGCGGTTGCTGTTGATGCTTGCGCGCTCACCAGCATGAGGATGATCGATGGCAGGCGAAGCAAAAGTTCGGGAACAAGAAAGCATGGAGATGCTGGTACGTGTCATGGCAGGCGCGCTCGATCTCCCGGCTCGAGATGAATGGGTTGGCGGGATCGCCCAGCAACTCACGATTACGCTGGCGATGGCTGATCTGCTGGAGACGATCGAGCTCGGCGATGCGGCTGAGCCGGCGCCGGTATACAGGCTCTGAACAATGGCGGAGGGGATGGAAACTGCGGCGGCTATTGCAGCGTCGGTGCATGCTGGAAGGACCAGTGCGCTGGCCGTGACAGAGGCCGTTCTCGCACGGATCGCGGCGGAGAACCCGCGGCTCAACGCTTTCACCGACGTGATCGCAGAGCGTGCGCGGCGTAGCGCTGCCGCAGTCGATGAGGCTCGTGCCGGCGGCAAGCCACTCGGGCCGCTCGCCGGGGTGCCGTTCGCGGTGAAGAACTTGTTCGACGTTGCCGGGTTGCCTACGCGGGCCGGCTCACGCATCAATCGGACACGCACACCAGCCGCCGTCGATGCGGTTCTGATCCGTCGGCTCGAGGTGGCCGGCGCGGTGCTCGTCGGCGCGCTGAATATGGGCGAGTTCGCCTATGACTTCACGGGCGAGAACCTGCATGATGGCCCCTCGCGAAATCCGCTCGACACGATGCGGATGACCGGCGGATCGTCCGGCGGCTCGGCAGCAGCCGTCGCCGGTGGCCTCGTGCCATTTGCATTGGGCTCCGACACCAACGGCTCGATCCGCGTACCGGCCTCGCTGTGCGGCATCTTCGGGCTGAAGCCGACCTACGGAAGACTGCCGCGAACCGGGACGTTTCCTTTCGTGGACAGCCTCGATCACCTCGGCCCGTTCGCACGCTCGGTGGAGGATCTCGCGCTCGTCTACGATGCGATGCAGGGTCCGGACACGGGTGATGCCGCCTGCAGCGCGCGGCCGCCGCAACCGGTACTTCCAGCACTTGCGGGTCCGCGCGGCGGTTGGAACGTCGCTGTCGCCGAGGGCTACTTCACGGCCGGTGCAACACCCGAGGCAAGAGAAGCCCTGGAGCGTGTCGCCGGCGCGCTCGGCGCAATGCGCCGCATCGAGATCGCAGACGCAAACGTAGCGCGCGCTGCGGCCTATCTCGTGACGACCACGGAAGGCGCGACGCTCCATCTGCAGCGGCTGCGCGATCAGGCAGAGGACTTCGAGCCGATCGTACGCGACCGCCTTTTCTCCGGCGCCATGGTGCCTGCGCAGATCGTCGCGCGTGCGCAGAAATTCCGGGCGCGCTTCCGCGATCACCTACTGTCACATCTCGACGGCCTCGATGCGATCATCGCGCTGTCGACGCCGTGCACCGCGCCGCTGATCGGCCAGCAGATGCTCGATCTCGGCGGAAAGTCGGTGCCGTTGCGCGCCAACATCGGGCTCTACACGCAGCCGATCTCATTCGTCGGACTGCCCGTCGTGGCCGTTCCGGTTCAACTGTCGCCATTACCCATCGGCTTGCAGATCATCACGGCACCATGGCAGGAGCACACCGGTTTGATGATCGCCGCCGAGCTCGAACGTACCGGCGTCGTGGGGATCAAGCCTCAACTCTAGGAGACTGCGGGAGTAAGCCGTTGCTCATGGCACGCGAGAGTCAGGATTTGAGCCGCACTGGCTGGCGCAGGATGGTCTTCAGCTTCGCGGCAGGCGTTCTGCGCGGGTCGCTCAGATAGATCTCATGGTGCTTGCCATTGAAGGTGAGCTTTTGCGTGGGCATCAGCTCGTCGTGAAGCTGCGCGAGGATCGGCCCTTCATCGTCGCAACTGCCGATGTGAAGCGTCTGCAGACACGCTCCTTCGGTCAGGGGTTCGAGCCGAAGCGTCTCGGGTGGCACACCGAGTTTGTCGTGGGTCTTGGCGACTGCGGCTTCGTAGATATCCTGCCCGACGAAATCAGGTGCCATGATCATCATGGTCCACTGCCATGCGTCCTTCCTGCGCGCCACAAAGTCGGCCGGGTCGTCCGCCCACCACAATCCCTCCAACGGTGGTACGACGTAGTCCCTGTCGACCTCGCGCTTTGCCGAGAACTTCATGGCGTAGCCTGTCGAAAAGAGCCATTCGATGGACGTCTTGTATGATGGAGCCGAGTTGGGATTCCCTCGGCCATCGACCATGACGTAGCGCAACTTCGGCACGTCGATCTGTACGAACCGCCCTCTCGGAGCGTCGTAGAGCGCCTTCATGGTTTTCTTGAAATCGACTTTTGTCATAGGCGGAATTCGCACCCCTCACCACCGCCCGATCACGATACCCGCAGCCAACTCGCGATCTCGCGCGCCGAGCACCCAGTCGTCCTCGACCGTGATTCGGTTGCGCCGGTCCGTGAGGCGTTCGAGCAGCCGCCCGTGCATTTCGCGCCGCACACCGTCGTGTGCCGCCGAAAGCCCGAGATCGACGAACTCGCTCGGGTCCTCCTGAAGATCGAACAGTTGTGGCGGAAAGCCCTTGTAGTGGATGTACTTCCACCGCTCCGTACGCAGCATGAACGCGCGCGCGTCGTTGGCGCCTTTGCCCGTGAACTCGCGAGCCTGATAGAACGCGTAGTCGAGTTCCGATAGCACCGCGTCGCGCCACGCACCCGGCCGCGCGGCATCGTGGAGCAGCGGCATCAGCGAGCGGCCTTCGAGGCGATGCCGCGACACCTTCGATCCGTAGGCATCCAGGAACGTCGGCACGAGATCGATCGCTTCGACCATCTCGCTCCGCACCGTGCCGCGTGTCGCGTCCGCCTCCTTCGACGGATCGACGATAATCAGCGGCACACGCACGGAAGGCTCGTGAAACAGCTCCTTCTCGCCCATCCAATGGTCGCCGAGATAGTCGCCGTGGTCGGAGGCGAACACGATCATCGTGTCCTTCATCCGGCCAGCGCGCTCGAGCCAGGCGAGCACGCGGCCGAGGTGATCGTCGATCTGCCGCGTCAGGCCCATGTAGGCGGGGATCACGGCGTCGCGCACGTCGTCGCGGGCGAACGACTGGCCGATCTCCATGTCCATGAAAGCCTTGTAGACGGGATGCGGATTCGCCCGCTCGCGCTCGTGCTTCACCGCCGCGACGACGTGATCGCGCGTGTACATCCCGAAGTAGGGCCTCGGCGCGATGTAGGGCCAGTGCGGCTTGATGTACGACAGGTGCAGAAGCCACGGCTTGTCGCCGCACTCCCTGATGAACTCGAGCCCGCGATCCGTGATGTACGGCGTCTCCGAGTGCTGCTCCTTGATCCGCGCGGGGTAGATCGAATTGCGCAGCGCCCAGCCGGACATGATCTCGCCGTTGGGTCCCTCTCCCGAATTTGCCCAGGTGTCCCAGGGGTTGTCGCCATCGTAGCCGAGCTTGGCGAGCCATTGATTGTAGGCGAGCCCGCGCTTGTCGACCTTCGGCGGGTGGATGCCGTCGTCACGCTCCCACGGTTCGATGTTGCCTTCCGACACGACGAGGTCGATGTCCGTGTGCTGGGTAAGGCCGAGCCGCGCACGTCCTGCCGCGTCCTGCGTGATATGCGTCTTGCCGGCGACGGCGACGCGCACGCCTTGTTGGATCAGGTAGTCGCCGATCGTGAACTCGCCGATGGGCAGCGGCACGTAGTTCCAGGTGGCGCCGTGCGAGAACACGGTGCGGCCCGTGTAGAAGCTCATGCGCGAGGGGCCGCACACGGGCGCGTTGACGAACGTCCGATCGAAGCGGACGCCCATCTTTGCCAGCCGGTCGATATTGGGCGTCTTCAGATGCGGATGGCCGCTGCAGGAGAGATAATCCCAGCGCAGCTGATCGCACATGATGAACAGGATATTTCGGACCTTGGTCATGCGGCGTTGCTTCCCTTGATTGTTCATTCGGCTTGTCGCAATCGCAACCAGCAGCTGTCAACATCGCTATCCATCAGCTCGGCTCATGCTCCCCATGCCGAACCATACCCGAGCAGAACGATCCATGCGCAGAGGTCCGCGACCTGTTGCGTAGCGCCCAGCACGTCACCGGTTTGCCCGCCGATCTGACGCAGGGATATGAGCGCCACCACGACGTGTACGATGACGAGACCGATGACGATGAGGAGAGCGGCGGCTGGGCTCGCCAGAAGGGCAAGCGCGCCCGTGCCCAACGCGAGAGAGACGGCTGCGCGTGATCCGATCCGGCTGGCGGCCGCACGGCCCATCCCGTCGGCTCGGGCGGGCGGCAGCATCACCAGGACGCAAGCAAGTCCGGCCCGGCTGGCAATGGCGATGGCAACTAGTGCGACCGCAGCTTGATATAAATCCTGGCTGGCAACGGCGGTCACGGCAGACCAGCGCAATCCGAGCGCCAATATGAGCGCCAAGGTGCCGAAGCTGCCGATGCGGCTGTCGCGCATGATCGCCAGTTTGTGGTCGCGATCTCGGCCACCGCCGAAACCGTCCGCAGTGTCGGCAAGGCCGTCCTCATGCAGACCACCGGTGACGATGATGCCGGCTGCCAGTGCCAGTCCCGCAGCAACAGGCGGCGGAAGTCCAGCGGCCATGGAGACGGCCAGGACAATCGCTGCGATGATGCCGACGCAGAGGCCGGCAAGTGGAAACGCCCAGCTTGCAGCCGCCATCGATGGCACCGGTTCGGCCAGCCGGCCGACGGGCAGCCGCGTCAGCAACATGAGAGCGAGCCGC
>CAMDMH010000063.1 GCA_945901835.1 Devosia equisanguinis
GAATCGCACCCACGCAACACGAGTCGAGATTATGAACCGACGGTATTACGGATGTAGGCGAGATCCTCCTTCACGCGACTGGCGATATCGTTTTCGCCCGTCACCTCACCGCGCCAGCCTTCGACCTGCGCGAGGCCGGTGATGCCGGGCTTCATCTGGTGGCGGATGCCGTAGGTCTTGACCTGCTCACCCCACTGCGCATCGTGCGCCAGAGCATGCGGCCGCGGGCCGACGAGCAACATCTCGCCTTTGAGCACGTTGATGAGCTGCGGTAACTCGTCGAGGCTGAGGCGGCGCAACACGCGGCCGACCTTGGTGACGCGCGGATCGCTCGCGTGTGCCTGCTCGATCTTCTGTCCGTCTTCCATGCACGTCATGGTCCGGAACTTCAGCACGTCGAAAATCGCGAGGTTGAGCCCGCGGCGGCGCTGGCGGAAGAGCACCGGCCCTTTGCTCTCGAGCTTGATCGCAATCGCGACGAGCACCATCACCGGCAGCGCGAGCGCCAGCAGCAAACCGCCGAGCATGAGATCCTCGGCCCGCTTCACCATCGGCGCCCAATCCGTCAACGGACGGTCTTTCACATCGAGCAGACCCACGCCGCCGATCGAAGAAACCTTGTGCGCAGGGCCGCCTTCGACGAGATCGGAAGACAGATGCGTGACCATGTGGATGCTGACCGGCAGGTGCTGGAGCTGGTTGGCGATCATCGACATCCGGCGGTCTGCCGACTGCGGCAGCGCGATCACGATCTGGTCGATGGCGCCCCGGCGACCTTGGGCCATCAGGTCCTCGAGACGCCCCTTGATGTCGAGATTGTCTGCATCCAGGCGATCGCGCGGGCGGTCGTCATAGACGCCCACGAAACGAATGCCGGTAGCTTCGTTCTTGAGATTGTTCTGCACCCTGCGGGCGATCTCGCCAGCGCCGAAGACAGCGACCCGAGTATCGAACGCTCCGGCTGCCGTCATCCTGTTCAGAACGGCGCGGCACACGAGCCGCATTCCGAGAATGGCGACGAAGCTCGCCGAGATCCAGGCGGCATACCAGACCCAGAGGTGCACTTCAGCCACGTTGAACGGCACGCCGAGCCCGAGGGCCGCGAACGTCGCCATGATCAGCGCTGCCAGGAGGCGTCCGGGATGAACGGGTAGATCTTTGACGCGGTTCAGATCGTACATGTTCCAGGCCTGCATGCAGACGAAGAACAACATCGCCGTCACCAGCGCCGATTTGACGATCGTGACCGGGTTGATTTCCAGACCGCCCGCCTGCGCGTAGATCCACGCCGGCAGAATGGCGCCCAGCACGACCGCGGTGATGTCGATGACACCGACCACATCCATGGCAACGCGACGGGAGACCCGCTTCTGATGCGCAGTCCGATCCGCCACAACAAGACCCGCGGACTCAAATGAGCCCAAACTCGAGACGCTCATGTACTCAAACTCCCCCACGGCCAGCGCATCAGCAGGCCAATACAAGTCATTGATCGGATGCCATTAAATAACATCGGGCTGAACAATGATTGAATCTGCGGGCACCGAATTGGACAAAACACCCAAAAAAAAGCGCCCGCCGGGCGCTTTGGCCGGCGGGCGCGTGATCTGTATTCAGAGCAGTCGGGCTAGAGCATCATTCGACCAGACGGAATCGTCTTTCGCGATTCGCGGATCGAACCAAGAAGTTCAAGATCCAAGAGTGTAGAGCAGTATCCGATCATACACGATCGCCGGGGGCGATCGGATGACAGGATGAAACTGCACTAGAACAGCGTTACTCAGCGGCGTTGCCACCAACCGCGACGCGCCGGCCGGCTGGGATCTTCGCTGGCCTGAGTTGCAGCAGCATCAGGCCCGACGACGACGCGCTCGAGCACTGGCTCACTGGCAACCGGTGCACTGCGCGCTGCCGGCAAGGCCGGAGGCGTCTCCGCCGGAGCCGCGACGACCTCTGGTTCGATCGCAGCCACTGGCGCCGCCTGGACAGGCTCCGGATACCGATCGACGACGGCAGTCGGCGGCACCTCGGGCACACGGGAAGTCGGCGGCTGAACCGATTCACTCGCCACGTTCCCGATGTTAGCTACCGGCTCTGTCTCGCGATAGGGCTGAACGTAAGCCGGCGACGGCGCAACAGCCTCGGCTACAGACTCATGGTCCGAAGAACCATTCATCCCGACGTGAATATGGTCCTCATGTCTCGGCTCGTCGTCCCTGACCTGAACTCGTCCAGCCTCGTCGCGATCGACAGCTGCGCGTGGCTGCAGTTCGTCCCGCACTTCCCCGTCGCCACCTTCCTGTGAACCCTGACGCTCACGCTGTTGATTGCGGCGGCCCCCGCGACGGCCCCGGCGACGGCGGCGACGCTTCTCGCCCTGCTGACCGTCACCGGCCTCGCCCCGCACACCCGCCTCGTCTGCGCCGGCATCCTCGTCGTCGCCATCGGCCTCCGACGCATCCATTCCCGGTTCGATCACCTGATCCCGCTCGGGACCCGGCTCGTCGTCCGGATAGCCGCGACCTTCACCGACTTCCTCGATCTCGTCACCTGCGTAGGATGGCCGGTCTTCGGTCGAACGAGACGCATAGGATGCATCCGCCCGTTCGCCGCCACTCTCGCCACGCGGATTGCGTTGTTCGCCGTCACCTTCCCGGTCGCCACGGCGTCCGCGACGGCGGCGACGCCGGCCATCCCCGTTCTGCCCTTCGCCATCTGCAGCGCTACGCTCACCGCGCTCGCCGCCCCGATCTCCCCCGCGATCACCACCACGCTCACGCTGAGGCGCGGCCGCCACCACTTCCGTCTCGTCGTCGGCCTCGGCCTCCGGATCCTGCTCCTCGTCCTCGAAGCCCCAGTCCATATTGACGGCTGTCCGATCGGTGCGCCGCACAGGCTCCTCCTGGCGAGCCTGACGCTCGACCGTGAAGTTGGCGCCTTGAACCTTCTCGCTCGCGATGATCTGGATCGTGATGCCGTATCGGCCTTCCATCTCGACGATGAACGAACGCTTGTGATTGAGAATGTAGAGCGCCACAGTCGACGTCGTCGTGGCGATGAGCGAGGCCGGCGGCCCGTTCAACTGCGCGTCTTCGAGCCCACGCAGCACCGCCAGCGCGACCGACTCGGTCGAGCGGATGATGCCTGTTCCCTGGCAATGCGGGCACTGCGTCGTCGATCCCTCGAGCACGCCCGTCCGCATGCGCTGGCGCGACATCTCGAGCAAACCGAAATGCGAGATGCGGCCGAGCTGGATACGCGCCCGGTCGTGCCGAAGCGCATCCTTCAACCGCCGCTCGACGTTGCGGTTGTTACGCTTCTCCTCCATGTCGATGAAATCGATCACGACCAAGCCGGCGAGGTCGCGCAGCTTGAGCTGGCGCGCGATTTCGTCTGCCGCCTCGAGATTCGTCGAAAGCGCGGTCTCCTCGATCGAGAACTCGCGCGTCGACTTGCCCGAGTTGATGTCGATGGCGACAAGCGCCTCGGTCTGGTTGATGACGAGATAGCCACCGGAGCGCAGATGTACGTAGGGGCTGAACATCGCGTTCAGTTGCCGCTCCATGCCGAACCGCGTGAACAGCGGCTCCGGCTCCTCGTAGTAGTGCACGTTCTTGGCGTGGCTCGGCATCAGCATGCGCATGAAGTCGCGCGCCTCGCGGAACGCCTCCGCGCCGGCCACCACGATCTCCTCGACCTCCTTGCCGTAGAGATCGCGGATCGACCGCTTGATGAGATTGCCTTCCTCGTAGACCAGCGCCGGCGCATTGGATCCCAGCGCGAGTTCGCGCACGCTCTCCCACAGCCGCAGCAGGTATTCGTAGTCGCGCTTGATTTCCTGCATGGTTTGTGCGGCACCCGCTGTGCGAATGATGAGCCCCATGCCCTCCGGCACGTCGAGCTCCGCCGCGATCGCCTTCAGGCGCTTGCGGTCCTGCGGATTGTTGATCTTGCGCGAGATGCCACCGCCCCGCGCCGTGTTCGGCATCAGAACGGTGTAGCGGCCGGCGAGCGACAGATATGTCGTCAGCGCGGCGCCCTTGGTGCCCCGCTCTTCCTTGACGACCTGGACCAGCAGCACCTGACGGCGCTTGGTAACTTCCTGGATCTTGTAAGAGCGCAGCCGGCGGCGCGGCCGCACGGGAACTTCCTCGAGAACGTCCTCGTTGACCGAGACCGTTTCGATCTGCTCGGCTTCGGCGCCGTTGCCGCTTTCGACCGTTTCGACGCGGCCCTCTCCGCCACCAGCTTCGCCGGCATCGTCGCGGCGCAGCCCGTCTCGATGGTTGTCGTCGTGGTGCCCATCATCCCAATGGGAATGGTCGTGCGAGCCATGGTCGTGCGAATGATCGTCGTGATGATGCCCGGCAGGCTCCCCAGCGTGAGCTTCCTCGCGCGGCTCATCGTGCACGGCAGGATCGCGCTCGCTCCGCTGCGACATCTCACGCGGACGATCATCATCGTCGCGGGATGAAGCCTGCGGTGTGTGATCGTGCTCCTCGCGATCATCATGCGACGCGTTCGCATCGCCGGCCTCGTCGATCGGCTCGGGCGGCAGCATCGATGACACGTCGACGGCGCCATCCTCGGCATCACCGAGAGGCTTGGGCCTGGGCCCGCCACGACGCCTTGAACGCCGCGCAGCGGCCTCCGCGGCGCGATCCGCCGCTTCTTCCTCCTCGGCCTCGGCAGCCGTCTCCGCTTCGATCAGCGCACGCCGGTCGGCAACCGGAATCTGATAGTAGTCGGGATGGATCTCGTTGAAGGCCAGGAAGCCGTGACGATTTCCGCCGTAGTCGACGAATGCAGCCTGCAGAGACGGCTCCACGCGCGTCACCTTGGCCAGATAGATGTTGCCGCGCAGAAGCTTGCGGGCGGCAGATTCGAAGTCGAACTCCTCGACACGTCCATTTCGTTGCACCACCACCCGGGTTTCCTCCGGGTGAGTGGCATCGATCAGCATCTTGTTGTTGGCGGAGACATTCCGTGGAGGATTGGAATTCTGGTTTGACATTGTGTGGGATCCTGGCGCCTGCGCCGGGGGATCGCCGAAGCCAGATCATCTGGTGGTGGCGGTCGGTCGATGCCCGATGACGCGCGTGGGCGCCTTTCAGGGTTGAAGTGAGTTTCGAATGGAGAAGCTGACCGAGGCGGATGCCTGAATGAAGCGTCGCGCGCGAGCTGGCCGGGAAGGCGAAGAGCCTTCCGATCCACCAGCTTCGCGTTCGTGACGTTCGACATCGTCTCGCAGCTCGATTTGGTGACTTATGCCGGCGAAAAGCCGTTGTCGGTCACGGAAAAGCCCGGACAGCGGGCCATTTCTGCAGGATCTGGATCCAGCAACGTACATTGCGCCCTTCCGTGCCCCGTGACGGACTTCCCGAATGAGAGAAAGACCGATTTCGGTTCGTGGACGAGGTCGCATCACAACTTGCAACGCCTCTGCTGGCGCCAGGCAACTCCCGCCACATCTGGACAGATCGAATGGCGAGACACGAGTTGCACCAGCTCCAACGGAGTTGAGTGCGCCGTCGTTCGCTTCGACTTTCCGAGTACTCCGTAACGACCAGCCAGGACTGTCGCGACCACGGATGAACCGCCTGCCGCCCCTCAGCCAAACCCACCGGCCGCTTCCGAAGCACTCATGACCTCGAAGCATCATCAATGTACGTGGTCTCCCTTCCTGAGGCAAGAGCGAGTTGCGCGAGACGCCTTGCCGTGTCGTTCGGGCGACGCCTGCCGAGTTTCACCTCGCTATCGCAAACAACCCGTTAACATTTAGTGAGAATTCGCACTATTGTGACCCGCCCTACCGGGGATAGGAATCTTGCATCGGCAAGCCTGAAAAAACCTACCCCCCGGCGGTGACAGCCGCACCGGAGAAGCATGCCCCTCGCGCCGTGACTTCAGCGACAAGATGATGGATAGGGAGCGTCGTGCGTTCATGATGCCGGCCGGATCAGACAGCGCGATTTCTGCGCCGGCAGCGAGTTGCGGCCTGCTCGCCGGGCAAACGCGGGGGCCTCGCCGCCATGCGCTCGCGTCTCGCCTTCTATGGACGACCATTGCCCTGATGCATGTTCTAGCCCCCCCATGCGCAGCCCAAACTTCGCAGGCTGAAGCCCTGCAGGCGACGAAACCGCCAGCCGCCGCGGGCTGGACCGCCGAGGTGAAGCACCGCCCACTCCCCTCGGCCAAGCCGCGCGCCACGGCGATCCGCATCAGCGGAGATGCCACCCGCACCCGGATCCGGATGGAGGTCGATCGGCCCATCGCCGCCGACATGCTCACGCTCGACGAGCCCTATCGCGCCATCATCGACGTCCCCGACCTCGAGTTCCAGTTACCGGCGTATGGCGCAAACGTGATGACCGGCCTCGTCAAGGACTTCCGCTACGGCCGGTTCGACGCCGGCAGATCCCGCGTGGTCATCGATCTGGCCGCCCCCGCGACGATCCAGAACTCAGCCTTCACCCCGCCCAAAGGCAACCAGCCAGGCGTCCTGAGCTTCGACATCGTTCGCATCACCGCGTCCGATTTCCAGGCATTGCGCGGCCAGCCTTTGCGGGGCACGGCCGAACCCGCTGCCGCGCCTCCACCTCAGCAGTTCCGCGTCGGGCGCCATGAGGCAGGCCCGGCGGGGCAACCCTCGAATTCACTCGCGCAGAGCGGGGCTCCGCCCATATCCTCGGCGCCCCGGCCGAAAACTCGCCCCGTCGTCCTGATCGACCCCGGCCATGGCGGCATCGATCCGGGAACCGTCGGCGCGGGCGGCATCACGGAGAAGAGCGTCACGCTCGCCGTCGCAAAGGAGGTCCGCGCGCTCCTCCAGCAGGGCCGCCGTCTGGACGTCTACCTGACCCGCGACGCCGACAATTTCGTCACACTGGATCAACGGGTTCATCTCTCCCGCCAATACCAGGCGGACCTGTTCGTATCGATCCACGCCGACAATCTCGCCGAAAAGGAATTGGCCAACTCGATCAAGGGCGCGACCGTCTACACCCTCTCCGATCGCGCCTCCGACGAGAAAGCCCGCCGCGTCGCCGAAAAGGAGAACGCGGCCGACATCGCCGCAGGCCTAGCCGCCGTTCCCGCATCCGCCGAAGAGCAGGTCCGCAACATCCTGCTCGACCTCGTCGAACGCGAAACCGCCAATTACTCGCTCGGCTTCCGCAACCTGCTTTTGTCGTCGATGCGCGGCCGCGTCCCCCTGGCGAAGGACCCGCAGCGGTCCGCCGCCTTCAAGGTATTGAAACAGGACGAAGTTCCAGCCGTTCTCATCGAGTTGGGCTACATGAGCAATGCCGAGGACCTGGCCCGCCTAGGCAAGGCAGACGGTCAGCGCCAACTGGCAACTTCGATCGCCGCCGCGATAACGACATTTTTCGCCCACAAGGAAGCGCAAGCCAAGCGCTGAACAACTATCGCATCGGCGTCGTGCGCCTCGCGCGCCTCGCGCTCCGCCTGCCCGATCCCCGGCTTCCAGGCTTGGCGACCCTCCCGCTAACTCTCTGGTCGCGAATCAGTTCTACTTTTCCAGCGAATATCGGCCGAGGGTCATAGTGCGCTATGCATCAGGACAGGGAACTTTCTGCTGCGCTCCGAACTTTGTCGATTCCCGGACTGATCCTTGAACTTTCTGGGAAAGCGGCAATCCGCGAGCGACGTGTCGCCATAATGTATGGTAAGGTACCCTATTCGTTTTCCGCCGTTTCCGGCATGCCATGCCGTATGCGTCGTAATCTGGGCCCGGTATGAGGCCGTCGGCCGACATCCGGCCAGCTAGTTCGACGAGATGAGAATGCGAACGTCCATACTGCCGCCGGCCCAACCCAAGCCGAAGCGAAAGCGCCGCCGTAGCGCTTTACTCGGGCTGCTAGGCTTCGCGTTCGCCGCGGGCGTCTCACTGTTCGTGGTCGGGGCGGCTGCGGTCGGCTACTTCCTGTGGCAAGCCTCCAAGGACCTGCCGAGCTACGAGCGTCTCGCCGAGTACGAGCCGCCCGTGATGACGCGCATTCACGCGCACGACGGCTCGATGATCAAGGAGTACGCTCGCGAGCGCCGCATCTTCGTCCCGATCAACACGGTGCCCAAGCTGTTAACGTCGGCCTTCATTTCCGCCGAGGACAAGCGCTTCTACGAGCACAACGGTCTCGACTTCATCGGTATCGGCCGCGCCGCCGTGAAGTTCGTGGAAGCCAAGCTCACCGGCCGCGGCAGCATCCAGGGTGCTTCGACAATCACCCAGCAGGTCGCAAAGAACATGCTGCTCTCGAGCGAGCGCACGTTCGACCGCAAGATCCGCGAGGCGATCCTTTCGACCCGCATCGAACGCGCGTTCTCCAAGGACAAGATTCTCGAACTCTACCTCAACGAGATCTTCCTCGGCATCGGCGCTTACGGCGTCGCGGCCGCCGGCCTGACCTACTTCAGCAAGGAACTGAAGGACCTGACGATCGAGGAAGCGGCCTACCTCGCTACACTGCCCAAGGCGCCGAGCTACTACCACCCCTTCCGCCGCACCAAGGAAGCGACCACCCGGCGCAACTGGATCATCGACGAGATGGCCGGCAACGGTTTCATCACGCGCGCCGACGCCGAGACCGCCAAGGCCAAGCCCCTGACCGTCAACATCCGCAACTTCGGTGCGCATGTTTTCGCCTCTGAGTTCTTCGCCGAAGATGTCCGGCGCACGCTGCTCGCCCGGTACGGCGAGGACAAGCTCTACGGCGGCGGCCTTTCGGTCCGCACCACCCTCGATCCCAAGCTGCAGCAGTTCGCCCACAAGGCGCTCCATCAGGGGCTCGTCGAATTCGACCGCAGCCGCGGTTGGCGCGGCGCAGTGCAGAAGATCGACGTGAGCGGTGACTGGGGCGTCCGCCTTTCCCAGATCGATGTCGCGACCGACGTGGCCCCATGGCGCCTGGGCGTCGTGCTCGAAGTGACCAAAGGCAACATTCTCGTTGGCCTCCGCCCCAGCCCGCAACCCGGCGGCCAACTCCCCAAGGACCGCGAGGCCGTCCGCGTCGGCTTCGAGGAAATGAGGTGGGCCGGCAAGTTCACGTCGACCGAGGGCGGCAAGGGCCGTGCGCCCGGACAACCCGGCGACGTCGTCGTCATGGGTGACGTAATCTGGGTCGCACCGAAGGAAGCCGAAAACCTGACCGGCCCGTGGTCTCTGATGCAGATCCCCGACGTCGGTGGTGGCCTGCTGGCCATGGACCCGCACACCGGCCGTATCCTGGCCGTCGCCGGAGGCTTCTCCTACGAAATCAGCCAGTTCGACCGTGCATTGCAGGCCAGGCGCCAACCTGGCTCGTCGTACAAGCCGCTCGTCTACGCGACCGCTCTCGACAACGGCTACAAGCCGACCTCGATCGTCCTCGACGAGCCGATCTCCATCGAATCCGCGCCGGGCAAGGAATGGAAGCCGGAAAACTACGGCGGCGGTCAGGGCTCCGGTCCAGCAACCCTGCGCATGGGCATCGAGAAGTCGCGCAACATGATGACGGCGCGCCTCGGCCAGGATCTCGGCATGCCAGTGATCGTCGAATACTCGAAGCGCTTCGGCGCCTACGAGGATCTGCCGCCCCTTCCCGCCATGGTGCTCGGCGCCGGCGAAATCACCGTCGTGCGTATGGTGACCGCCTATGCCGCCTTCGCCAATGGCGGCAAGCAGGTACGCGCCACCCTCATCGACCGCATTCAGGATCGCTGGGGCCGCACTGTCTGGCGCCACGACCAGCGCCGCTGCGACAGCTGCAAGGTGGATAGCTGGAAGGATCAGCCCGAGCCCGAGATCGCCGACGATCGCCGACAGATCCTCGACCCGCACACCGCCTATCAGATGACGTCGATGCTCGAAGGCGCGGTCAACCGCGGCACCGGCACGATCATCAAGAAGTTCCTGCCCAACACGCCGGTGGCAGGCAAGACCGGCACGACCAACGACAGCAAGGACGTCTGGTTCGTCGGCTACACGCCCGACCTCGTCGTCGGCATCTACGTCGGCTATGACAATCCCAAGCCGATGGGCAAATCGACCACCGGCGGCCAGATCGCCGCACCGATCTTCGGCATCTTCTTGAAAATGGCGCTGACCGACAAGAAGCCGGTGCCCTTCCGCACGCCCCCCGGCCTGAAGCAGGTGTGGGTGAACAAGACCACCGGCCTTCGCGCCAACCGTGGCGACGGTGACGCGATCCCCGAATACTTCAAGCCGGGCGAAGAGCCTGACGACGGTTCGTCGTTCCTCGGCTTCGAGCAGGCGTCCTTTGAAGGCGACCGCGGCGCACAGACGCAACGCCGTCCTACCGATCCTTATGCCGCGCGGCCCGCCCCCCGTCCCCAGCCCGGCATT
>CAMDMH010000064.1 GCA_945901835.1 Devosia equisanguinis
AGACCGACGCGGCAACTGCCTCGATCCCACCAGCCATAGTCACGAATCTCCACCCGTTGATTCGGGAGGACTCTCTGAATCACACCGAGATTCCAGCGGTCAACGAAAAACGACGGAAAATTCTGATGGGTGGTGAGGCGGAAGCGGCCTGTTTGCTTGACTCGGGAACACAAGCGCCGCATGGCCGTATTCGAGGCGCAGGCAGCGCGCCTGTTCGAGGACCGCCAGTGCACCCGACGAAAGAGGCACTATGTGTTCCCTGCCCAATTTCATTCGCTTCTTCGGGTGGCCGAGCCGAGCACTTTCCACCGGATCAATTCCCGGTACTATCCATTCGGCCGCGTCAAGGTCAAGCTCGGCCGACTTGGCGAGACGCACCTCCTCGCTCCTGAGCGCCGTAATAACGACCAGCTCTAAACACAGCCTTGAGGCCAGCGTTGCACGTGGCCGAACGTGCAGCCATTGCATGAATGCCGGCGCCTCGTGCCACGGGAGCGCTTTCCTATGCTTGACCTTAGGCCGCGCTTTGCCCAGTTCCTCGCGAACGCCATCGGTGGGATTACCTGCAGTGCGGTAGCCACGGACGATCGCCGACTTGAAGGTCGCGCTCGCGCGCTGCAAAACGCGCGACGCGGTCTCACGCTTTGTGTTCCAGATCGGCTGTAACATCGCGATGATCTCGTGCGGCTTGATGTCGGCCACGGGGCGATCGCCGATGTGCGGAAAGGCATAGACCTACATGCTGGCAATCCAGCGATCCGCAAAACGACCGGGCATCAGCGTTGGGCGCCGCACCTCCTCGAAGTAGATCTCGAAGGCTTTCCGAAACGTCATGGGTGCCCCCGACGCCGACCGACCCGGGCGCCGCTGCGCCTTGGCCTCAAAGTGTAGGTCTTTTCCATCCTTGGCTGCTGCGCGCAGACCCAGGGCTTTCTCGCGCGCCCTGGCGAGCGATACCGCGGGGAAGGAACCGAGGCCTCGGTTGACACGCTGGCCGTTGATGGTGACCCGCAGCACCCAGCGTCTGTTTCCGACCTCATCAATGACGAAGCGGAGACCCTCGCCATCCTCCAAAATTGCAGGCCCCTTAGCCTTCTCGATCTTCGTGTTGCTGAGCCGGTTGGCAGCTCTGATGCGCGTCGTTGACCGTGGTCTACCCATCATGCCGCCTCTCTGCATGTCCCTATCGCGTATCCCTATTAACTCCGGTTATGGACGCACACAAGCGACCAAGAACATACAGTCGCGAACTTTCGAGTGGGCTGCAGACTCAAAGAAAATAGCGGTATTTTATTGATCGTACATGAGAAACTGAACCAACCTGAACAGCGACGGACAGCTACGCACAACTCCACCTATCAGTCAGTTCGAGTCCTCTCCGCGGCACCATTTCCTCGCTGCTCGTTGCTGCCGGTTCGTGCATCACGGCTGCGTCAGAGAACGACAGTCGGAGCAATCTCGCCAAGCCTTGCTTTCACTGCATCATGAGTCGGGCGTCGGGCGTCGGTCGTCAGCCCGCGCCTTGCTCCTCCAGCCGCACCAGCACCGTTCCCTCCTGCACGAGGTCACCGGCGGCCGCAAATACCTGGGCGATCCAGCCATCGCGCGGGGCGATGAGCGTGTGTTCCATCTTCATCGCTTCGAGCACGAGCAGCGGATCGCCTTTGGCAACGCTCTGCCCAGCGGCCGCCTTCACGACCTTCACCAACCCCGGGATCGGCGCCATCACGCAATCTTCACCGGCAGCATCGTCCTCCAGCCCGCCGAGCGCATCGGGCACCGTGAAACGAGCACTACGTCCATTCACGTAAACGGCGATCTCGGCCCCCTCGGCGACGACCTCTGCTTCGCGCGTCACGCCGTCCGCATCATAGCGCAGCCGCGTTCCCTCTCCAGCATCCCCGCACAGCACGAACCCGAACCTCTCACCACGGCTCGACACCACGATGTGCTTTGCGTCACGCACTTCGGCCGTCGCCTCGATGCGCTCTTCGCCATGAAGGAGCAGTGCGTGCAACACCGCAGGCCCCCACTGCCGCCATCCGATCATCGACGCCCACGGATCGCTCGCCGAACGCGCACGCCCCGCGACACCGCACGCGACCGCTGCCGCAAGCGCGATCGTCTCGATATCCGGCTTCTCCCCGTCAGTAAGCACACCCAGTTCGCGCTCGATCAGCCCCGTATCGACATCGCCCGCGACGAACGCCGGATGCCGTGCCAGCGCCGCAAGAAACGCAATGTTCGTCACAGATCCCGAAGCTCGCGTGGCCTCCAGCGCCCGCGACAACTTCCGCAGCGCCGACGCGCGATCCCGACCGTGCACGATCACCTTCGCGATCATCGGATCGTAGTACGGCGTGATCTCGTCGCCAGCCCGCACGCCGGTGTCGACGCGCGCCAACTTCGTCGGCAACTCCAGATGCGTCAGCTTTCCCGTGGCCGGCGCGAAGTTCCGCTCCGCATCCTCGGCATAGATCCGCGCCTCGAACGCGTGCCCGCGGATGGCGAGATGCTCCTGCCGCAGCGTGAATTTTTCGCCCGCCGCGACCCGCAATTGCCACGCGACGAGATCGTGGCCTGAGATCGCCTCCGTCACCGGATGCTCGACCTGCAGCCGCGTGTTCATTTCCATGAAGTAGAAGCGATCGGCCCTCAGCCCCTCGCTCGCATCGACGATGAATTCGACCGTACCCGCCCCGCGATAGCCGACGGCCAACGCCGCCTTGACCGCCGCTTCTCCCATCGCCGCACGCATATCCGCCGTCATACCCGGCGCGGGCGCTTCCTCGATGACCTTCTGATGCCGCCGCTGCAGCGAACAATCCCGCTCGAACAGATGCACTGCATTGCCATGCGCGTCCGCGAACACCTGCACCTCGATGTGCCGGGGCCGTGACACGTAACGCTCGACGATCACGCCGGCATCGCCGAAGCTCGAAGTCGCCTCGCGCTGCGCACTCTCCAGCGCCGACGCGAAATCCTGCGGCCGCTCCACGCGTCGCATACCTTTGCCGCCGCCGCCTGCCCGCGCCTTGATCAGCACGGGATAGCCGATTCGCTCCGCCTCTTCCGCGAGCCGAGCGAAGTCCTGGGCCTCAGCGTGATAACCCGGCACGACCGGCACGCCCGCCGCCACCATCAGCCGCTTCGCCGCATCCTTCAGGCCCATCGCGCGAATGGCGCCGGCAGGCGGCCCGATGAACACCAGCCCTGCCGCCTCACACGCCTCGACGAAGGCGGGGTTCTCCGACAGGAAACCGTAACCGGGATGGATCGCCTCGGCCCCGGCCCGCTTCGCCGCCGCGATGATCGCCGCCGCATTGAGATAGCTTTCCGCCGCCGGCGCCGGACCGATCCGATAGGCTTCGTCGGCGACCACCACATGCATCGCCCGAGCGTCGGCATCCGAGTACACCGCCACGCACCGTATGCCCAACCGCCGCGCGGTCCGCATGATCCGCACGGCGATCTCGCCACGGTTCGCGATCAGGATGGTGTTGAACATGGAGTGTCAGCCGCAGCCCGATTGAATTCTCTCGACGCCGACTATAGCAAGAACCCTTCCTCGGCGGCATTCACCAATCGCAGCCGAAACCCGAGTTGCATTAACATGCCCTGCACGCAGATATTGCCCTCACCCACGTCCACGAGTTCGACACCGATGCCCCGCCCACGCATCTATCTCGCCGGTCCCGAGGTGTTCTTGCCCAACGCCAACGAAGCCGGCCGCATCAAATGCGCGGTAGCCGCCGAGTACGGCTTCGACGGCGTCTACCCCCTCGACGCCAGCCTTGATCTGACCGGCCTCGGAAAGCGCGCACAAGCCACGCTGATTTCGCGCAGCAACGAAGACCTGATGCGATCCTGCGATGCCATCATCGCGAACCTCACGCCGTTCCGCGGCGCCTCCGCCGACTCGGGCACCGCCTTCGAGGTCGGCTTCATGCGCGCGCTCGCTCGCCCGGTGCTCGGCTATACCAACACGCCCCTCGACTATGTGCCGCGCGCCGAGACGGTGCGAGCGCAGCCGCGACTTCCCTTCGATGCCGACGCACCCGAAGTCGCCATCGAGGATTTCGATCTTTCGGAAAACCTGATGATCGAGATCGCCATCGAAGCCACCGGCAGCCGCCTCGTCCGCCACCATGCCCCGGAGGGCCAGGAAATGACCGATCTCACGGCCTTCCGCATTTGCCTCGATGAAGCCCGGCGGCTGTTGCTGGTGTAGGACGAGCTAGAGCGCTTTCTGGTTGATGAGAACCGTATCCGCAAAACCGGCGCCGTAGGTTGGGTCAAGGCCCTGCCGCGACCCGACATTTTCCGGCGAGCCTTGGAAGTTGGGTCGCGCTGTGCTTGACCCAACCTACGTGAACGGCGCCTTCGATCCCCGCATGCCTCCCCGCCATATCCGCGCAGCGCTGTCTCCCCCTGTCGACGCGCCCGCCTAAGTGCGATAGAGGGTCGAAATGCCGTTTCACACCTCCCTCCAAGGCGACAGCTCACAGCGGATATGAAGACCGCCCCATTCGAATACTCGCGCCCCGCCACGCTCGACGAAGCCTGTGCGCTTCTCGCAGCCGACCCGGAATCGCGCCTCATCGCCGGCGGCCAGACGCTGGTCCCGATGATGGCCATGCGGCTTGCCCGCCCCTCGCGCCTGATCGACATCCAGCGCATCGCCGCGCTCTCCGGCATCCGTGACGACGGCGACGTCATAGCCATCGGCGCGGTTACGCGGCAGGTCGCGACCGAACGCTCGGCCCTCGTCGCCGCAAAGCTCCCGTTGCTTGCCGCCGCAATCGTCTGGGTCGGACATGCCCCGACGCGGGCGCGCGGCACCGTCGGCGGCTCGATCGCCAACGCCGATCCCGCAGCCGAGATCCCGCTCGTCCTCGCCGCCCTCGGCGGTCATGTCGTGATCAAGGAAGGCAAAGAGCGCCGCGCCGTCACGATGCCTGACCTCGTGCTTGGCCCCATGACCACTTCAGTTCCGGCCGCCGGCTGCATCGTCGAAGCGCGCTTCCCCGTCTGGAACGACAAGCGCATCGGCGTCGGTTTCCACGAAGTCAGCGCCCGCAAGAGCGACTTCGCCTACGTCTCTGCTGCAGCCCAGGTCGCACTCGACGACGCCGGCCGCTGCACCCGCCTCGCCCTCGGCATCGGCGGCGCAACGCCGGTCCCAACGCGCCTCGGCAGCGTCGAAACCGCGCTGAAGGGACAGACCATCACGGCCGAGAAGATCCGTATCGCCGTCACCGAGGCGATCACCGGCCTCGAGATCATGCACGATAGCCATGCCACCGACGCCTACCGCCGTCGCGTCGCCATCGGCCTCGCCCAACGCGCGATCCTCGATGCCGTCGCCAACGCAAAGGGAGGCCGCGCGTGAAAGTCGAACTCAACATCAACGGCGCCACGCACACGACCGAAGTCGAGACGCGTACCACGCTGCTCGACTGTATCCGCGACAACCTCGCTCTCACCGGCGCGCATACCGGCTGCGAACACGGCGTCTGCGGCGCGTGCACGGTGTTGATCGACGGCGAGCCCGCACGCTCCTGCCTGATGTTCGCCTGCCAGGCCGACGGCTACGAGATCACCACGATCGAGGCGCTCGCGCCCGCCCCCGGCGAACTCGGCATCATCCAGGATGCGTTCTGCGAAATGCACGGGATGCAGTGCGGCTACTGCACGCCCGCGATGATCCTGACCGCGCACGCCCTCTTGAAGCGCAACGCCGCGCCGACGCGCGAAGACATCGTCGATGCGATCTCCGGCAACATCTGCCGCTGCACCGGCTACGGCCAGATCGTCGAGTCGATCGAACTCGCCGCCCAGCGCATGCGCGGCACGAACGAGGCCGTACCGTAATGAATGCGAAACCTGACGTCTTCTCCTCCCCCCTTGGGGGGGAGGTGGCCCGTCCTGCGAATGCAGGCGAAGTGTCGAGGGCCGCAGGGGGGTGCATCGTGCGCGCCGCCCGGACCAATGATACCCCCACCCCCGACCCCTCCCCACAAGGGGGAGGGGGGAGCACCCATCGATGACCACCCCCACCAACTTCCGCTACATCGGCAAGCCGCGCCGCGTCCGCGAGGACCGCCGCTTCGTCGTTGGCCAGGGCAAGTACGTCGCCGACGTGAAACTCGACGGCACGCTGCATGTCGCGTTGGTGCCCTCGCAGCATCCGGCTGCGAAAATACTGAAGATCGATGCGTCCGCCGCACTCGCGATGCCGGGCGTCCACTACGTCTTGACCGGCGACGAGTTGTCGAAGGCCGTCGAGCCGATGATGAACGGCCTCAACACCCCGAAGGTGCGCCGCTTCTCGCTCGCTGTCGGCCAGACCCGCTACATGAACGAATGGGTCGCCGCCGTCGTCGCCGATACCCGCGCGCTCGCGGAAGACGCCGCAGAACTGGTCGAGGTCGATTACGAGCCGTTGCCCTTCGTGATCGGCAACGAGGAAGCCTACGACAAATCCTCGCCGCTCGTGCACGAGGAGCACGGCACCAACACCCTTCTCGACAAGACGTTCGTGTGGGGAGAGGTCGAGAAGGATTTCGCCGCGAGCCCGAAGAATCTGAAGTTCCGCGTCACCTGGGGCCGCAGCGCAACCGTGCCGATCGAAACGTTCGGCGTACTCACCCGCTGGGATCCCTGGCGCGAGATCCTCGAAGTCTGGGCGTCGATCCAGATGCCCAAGTACTCCGACCAGATCGCGCGCGCACTGCGCATTCCCGCGACCCAGGTCCGCGTCTACCAGGATGTCGATGTCGGCGGCAGCTACGGCGTCAAGCGCGGCATCAAGCACACGGTGCTCGCAGCCTATCTCGCCCGCAAACTCGGCCGCCCCGTGCGCCTGATCGAGGACCGGCTCGAAAACATGCGCGCCGGCGACATGCACGGCCCCGACCGCATCTTCGATGTCGAGATCGCCCACGACAACGAAGGCCTCATCAAAGCGATGCGCATGCGCGCGCTCGACAACGTCGGCGCATATGCCGGCCGCTCGCCGTTCCAGTTGGGCAAGCCCATCGGCGCGATCTGCGGCCCCTACACGATGCAGAGCGTGCAGTACCACGCGATAGCCGTGCTCTCGAACAAGGCGGCACAGGAAGCCGTGCGCGGCTTCGGCCAGGCGCCGACGAACTACGCGATAGAGACGGCACTCAATAAGGTTGCAGAAGCCGTCGGCATCGATCGCCTCGAAGTCCGCCGTCGCAACCTCATCAAATCAGAGCAGTTCCCCTACCTGATCCCATCCGGCACCACATACGACAGCGGCGAGTATCACACTGTCCTCGACAAGACGCTCGCGCACGTCGGCGGCTGGAACGCGCTCATCGCCGAGCGCGACGCCTTGCGCAAATCGGGCCAGCTCGCCGGCGTCGGCATCGCCGCGTGCCTCGAACCCTCGGGCGGCAACTCCTCGTTCGAGCCGCTGCTCAATCCCGCCAATACGACGACGACGTGGATGGATTCCGTCCGCGTCATGATCGACGGCGTCGGCTCGATCACCGCGACGATACACACCACGTCTGCGGGCCAGGCCCACGAGCAGCTCTGCGCGACGGCCCTCGGCGAAGTGCTCGAGATCGACCCCGACCGCTTCCGCATCGTCCGCGCCGACAGCCTGATGTCGCTACCCTCGAACTCGCCCGTCGGCAGCCGCATGGCCGTGATGCTCGGCGGCGCTTGCTTCAATGCCGGCAACAAATTGAAGGCGAAGCTGATCAAGATCGCAGCCAAACGCTTCGGCGTCGACGAAAGCGCGGTCGAGTACAAGGAAGGCCGCTGCATCGAGAAGGCCACGGGCACCGCGTCGGGGTCTCCCCCGGAGCGGCAACCAAGAGTGCTCGAGTGGATGGACCTCGTCACCATCGCCCACCGCCACTTCCACGAATTGCCCGAAGGCATGGAACCGGGCCTCGAAGTCTCCGCCGTCTATCAGGTGCCGACCGGCAACAAGCTGCCCGAGAACGACCGGGTGCAGATGTACCCGTGCCATTCGTTCGAGTTCCATCTCGTCCTGCTCGTCCTCGATCCCGTGACGGCGAAGCCCGAGATCAAGCGCTACGTGATCGGCCACGATTGCGGCGTGCAGATAAATCCGCTCGTCGTGAAGGGCATGACGCTCGGCGGCATCGCCCACGGCCTCGGCGCGACACTACTCGAAGAGTTCGTATACGACAGCGAGGGCCAGATGATGAGCCAGTCGCTGATGGACTACCTGCTGCCGTCGTCACACGAAGTGCCCAAGGTCGAGATCGTGCACCACTGCACGCCCTCGCCTGTCTCCGTGTTCGGCCAGAAAGGTTCCGGCGAGTCGGGCTATCTAGGCTCGCCCGCCGCCATCTCCAGCGCGATCAACGACGCGGTCCAGCCTCTCGGCCTGTTCTTCGACAAGCTCCCGATCCGCATCTCGGCGCTCGGCGATGCGATTGCGCAAGCATCGGAGACGCGGACATAGCGCAAACGCCTGCATACCCTCGGGCTTGCCGCCTTCGCCCAGTGGAACGGACGAATGCGCCCTGATTGTTCAACCGTGCGAGTTATTGACTGCCGGCGCAGACGGAAGGTGCCGCCTGCGCATTCGTGACATGAAAGGGATTTGCAACAGTTACCCAGGGGACGATGGCCATCACGAAGAAGAAGCCGAGCAAGAAATACGGGATTGCGACGCGAGCTTCAGCGCGGACGGCGGCCATTTTTCAACTCCCTATGTCAACTTCATTCCATTAGTTTTCCACAGTAGTATTTCACGTGCATAACAGGCAATCCGAAATTGTTAGGCTCTTGGCGAGCACTTCCAGGCGAAGTGTACACCTCCACCACTCACGGCGTCGGACGGTTCGCTATCACATCACTCCCGGATATTCGCCGCCTTCACGATCACTTCCCAGCGCGCGTGCTCGGCCTTGACGTAAGCCCGCGATTTATCCGCATCGAGCCCCGGCAGCGCATCGAATCCGGACGCCGACAAACGCTCCTGCCACACCTTGTCGTCGAGCGCCTCGCGCGTAGCTGAATTGACCCGTCCAACTAACTGCTTAGGCAACCCCGGCGGCCCGAAGATCGCGAAGAAACTCAGCGTGATCATGCCGGGCAGCCCCGCTGCCTCCGACGTCGGAATGCCCGGCAGTCCCGGATGCGGCGCCGAGGAATTCACCGAGAGAACGCGGATCTTGCCCGTGCGGTGCAACTCCACAACCTGCCCCGTGATGTTCGGCACGAACAGCGAAATCGTACCGTTGATGACGTCGGCCTGCGCCGGCCCCATACCGCGATAAGGCACCGGACGGATCTCTAGCTTGCCGGCGAGCTGCTTGAACATTTCGCCCGCGACGTTGCTGATCGTCCCGGGCCCGCCGTGCGCGTAATTGAACTTGTCCGGATTGACGCGAGCAAGCTCGATCAACTCTTTCAGTGACTTCACCGGCAGATCCGGTGTGACCGCCATCGCCGTCGCCGTCACCGCGAACACCGTGATCGTCTCGAAGCCGTCGATCGGATCGTAGGCCAGCGCCTTGCCACTCGCCTTCCACATCAGCGGCTGGAGGATCTGCGTACTGTTGGAACCGAGCAGCAAAGTCGCGCCGTCCGGGGCCGCCCGCTGCACATCGCTGACCCCGATAGCCCCGCCGGCCCCGCCGCGGTTGTCGATCACGATGGTCCCGAGCGAAGCCTTCAGCCGCTCCCCCCACAGCCGCGCGATCACATCGTGCACGCCGCCCGCCGACGACGGCACCACGAGCCGGATCGTCCGGTCCTGGGCGAACGAACTCCCCGCCATTCCGAACGCGGCCAGCAGACCTGCTCCAACCACACTGAAAAACCATTTCATTCCGGCGCTCCCCGATCTATTCACGGGCAAGCTATCATCGTCGTCCCAGCCCTACAAACCCAAGAACATGACCGTCTGCCACCGTTGGACAGCGGCCGGGATAGGCATTAGAGGGAACGTCGAAATCGTGTGTGCCCCTCTGGGTCCGACACGAGAAAGCGCCCTCGCCCGCCTTCGTTTCACGTAGCGCCATCCCTCGCATTCGAACTACCCCCGGGTGTCAGACCCGCAGGGACTGACACCACCGATTAGGAGCCCGTCATGATCGTCGACTGCCACGCCCATCTCATTCCGCAATCGCTGCTCCAGCAGGCGCAGAAGGATGCCGCGCACTTCCCCAACGTGAAGCTGAACCCGGCCGGCGAAAGCCTCGGCTTCCAGTTCGCGACCTCGAAGGCCACCCGGCCCGCGATGAAGGGCCTCTACGACCTCCCCGGCCGCGTGAAGTGGATGGCCGACAACGGCATCGACCGTCAGGTCTGCGGCGGCTGGCTCGACATGATGGGCA
>CAMDMH010000065.1 GCA_945901835.1 Devosia equisanguinis
CTAGCTGCTGCTGGAGAGGCATGTCCCGTCCGATCCGCTGGTGCTTCCTGGCAGAACCACCACGTCTGACTCGCGGCGAGACGCCTCGCCTCATCCCTCCTCAGGACGAGAAATCCGGCGCGCTGGGACTATTTTGCAAGTGGCTCAAATGTATGTTTGCGCCAAGTCAATTAGCGAGATGTTCTCTGTCGCGCGTCCGGGAAGCGCTCTAGGCTGTGCGATTCATGATGCGCAGCGCATAGCGAGGAGCCGCCCATGTTCATTCAGTCCGCGCCCCCAGGTCAGCCCAATCGCGCGATCACGATGTCCGATCACGCCGCGCTTTCGGGCCAGATCGCGCGCGCCTTCGGCAACGATCGCTTCGAGGCCCCCACGCCGATCGATCTCGTGGTCTACGCGATCGCGAACCACGACGCTGGCTGGACAGCCTTCGACCGCGATCCCGCGACCGATCCGCAGACCGGCCTACCCTACACCGTGTTCGCAACGCCCGCGCCGCTCATCCTGCCGACAAGCAAAGGCTCGCCCGACTACAATCAGCGCCACCATCCCTACAGCGGACTTCTGTCGTCGATGCACACTTGGGGCATCTACAATGGCCGCTACGGCTTCACGACTGCTGGACGGCTCAACCGCATCTCGCCCGACGACAAGCCCGCCGTCGATGCCATGCTCGCCGTCGAACTCGCACGGCAGGACGCCTTGAAAACCGAACTCGGAAAGTCCTCCGAAACGGCCGCGTGGATCGAAGAAGGCCTCCTGTTCCAGAACTACAAGCTGCTGCAGTTCTGCGATCTCATCGCGATCTACTTCAACACGCAGCACGCAGCCGCGCGGGTCGAACAGGCCTTCACGCACGTGCCGCTGTCGAGCACCGCCGACACCACCATCACGATCACGCCGCGCGGCGACGGCGTTTATGCCCTGACGCCATTTCCCCTCGCCAGCGACGGCGCGGCCTTCGCGTACGCCTACCGCAACATCACGCCGCACCAGCACGAACGAGACCGCGGATGGGCAAAGATCCTCCGCAACACACCGACCGAATGGGAAACTCTCCGGCTCGTGCCGGGGTAATCTCGCGCTCCGTGCGAGACGGGGGCACGCCCCCATTGGCGTTCGAGGCCCCCCCTCGAACTTCCCGTGTTCTACTTCTTGATCTGCTGCTGGCGTTTCAGTTCGTCTTCGCGCTGCTTGTTGATGAGGGCCGTACCGAGCCCGATCGCGAAGCCCGTGGCGTAGGCGTCGCCAGCGCGATCGGCCGGCGCGGGCGCGGCGTAAGGGTTGGGGATCGCTTGCGGCGAAGACTGAGCCGCCGGAGCGACAGAACGCGAGGCGTCACGGGCTGTGGCCGCATGAGGCGCAAGGCCCGAAAGTAAAGCCGAGACGGCCAAGGCAAACGTTGAAAGTTTTGACATCGAGTTGTCTCTCAAAACCGGCGGGTCGCAGCAGATTTCTGTCGGTTCGGCATTGCGAGACGGCCGGCACCGGGTTCCGTCCGGTGCCAGCCGCTCGCCTCGACAGGAAAGGCGCAGGAGAAAGGATCAGTAGCCGCGGTAGCCGCGGTAGTGGGAGCGGTTCTGGTTCGCGATGATGGAGCCCAGGATGACCGCGCCGACACCGATGGCGACACCCGCGGCGATCCGCTCACCGGTACGATCGCGGCGCTGGTAGTTGCCGTGCCCGTAGTAGGGGCGAGGGGCGAGAGCATAGTGGCTCGGTCCAGGACCGTAGCCGTAGCCATGCCCACGGCCCCGCCATTCGCCGGCCTGGGCAGCGGCGCCGACAGCGGTCAATGCGGTGGCGGCAACGACAGCGGCGGAAACGATCTTCTTCAGCGTGTTCATGGCGATAGGCCCCCTAGGCCCGTTGTTCGAGACGCTTTCCGGGGTCTCGCCCGGGCCGGAGGTCTCTCCAGCAGTCTTGAGACAGGTTTTACCCCTCTGCGCCTGAACGGCCACCGAACGCGATTGGCAGCCGCCGTTCATCTTCGCGACCTGTTCTGCAGCCCGGTTCCATGCCGTATTTGCCGCCGGCCGATTGTTGGGGCACACAAGCCTGCCCCAGCCGGCGCCCCACGCGCTGCCTGTGCAACGAACCCGACAGGAAGCACACCCCGCAATGGCTGGACCCAACCTACCCGGCGCACGCGACTACGCCCTCCTGTGCGCACTCGGCGTGATCTGGGGCGTCAGCTTCACCTTCATCAAGATCGCCGTCTCGACGGTGCCGGCCGTCCCCATGACGATCTCGCGGCTCGCCATGACCCTGGTGCTCATGGCCGGACTGATGATCTACATGCGCGAAAGCCTGCCGCGCTGGGGGCGGATCTGGCTGTTCATCGCGGCATCTGCACTTCTGGGCAATGCGCTGCCGTTCCTCCTGATCGCGTGGGGCGAGGAAAAGGTCGACGGCGCGCTCGCCGCGATCCTGATGTCGCCTAGCCCGCTGGCGGCGGCTCTTCTCGCCCACGTCTTCACGCGCGACGACAAGCTGAACCGCTACAAGCTCGCAGGCATCGCGCTCGGCGTGGCGGGCATCGCGGTACTGGTCGGCGTGGACAACCTCGCCCGGCTCGGAGGCGACCTGAAATACCAGCTCATGATCCTGTTCGCAGGCTGCTGCTACGGCGCGAACGTCGTCATCAATCGCGGACTGATCGGCGGATCCGCACTCGCCAACGTCACCGCCGTAATTGGCGTGTCCGTCGTCATGCTGGTGCCGCTCGCCTTGGTGCCCGGCACATGGAATTTCACGCCGTCCGCTGCGTCACTCGCTGCCATGGTGACGCTGGCGATCGTCTCGACCTGCATCGGAACACTGATGATGCTGGCCCTCGTGAAGCGGCAGGGTCCCGCCTTCACCGCACAGGTCAACTTTCTCGTCCCGGTGTTCGGCGTCATTTCCGGCGCCTTGATCCTCGCCGAGCGGCCCTCCCCCCGCGCCATCTCCGGCCTCGCCCTCATTCTAGCCGGCGTCTGGGTCGCCCGGCGGGGGGCGGGTTTGATCCCTCAGAAAACAGCGCCGAGCCCTAAGTAGATGCCACGTTTCGCGTTCGAGATGGAGTTGTAGTGGGGCGCTCGATCGCTAGGGATATCCTCCCCCTGCGGCGAAGGGTGCAGGGGAATGCGGCAACCCGCACACTTTGGCATGGTTGAAGGCGCGCGCCACCCGTGTTAGACGCACCGCGGACTGGGCTGGAGGGGTGCAGCGTCGGTAGTCGCGCGCGCTTCCTCGATGTCCGTCTAGATGGCCATCCGGCGCCGCTCCCCAGCTGGCGTTTTCCGCTCTATCCCACATGACAGATTGACGCAATAGAGGCGTTCGACGTGGCGACTGAAGATCCGATCATGGCCACAGTGGCCGGCCGCTATGCCTCGGCCCTGTTCGACTTGGCGACCGAAGCGCGTCAAGTCGCAGACGTCGAAGCACAACTGGCAAAGTTCCAGGCGATGCTCGACGGCAGCAAAGACTTGCAGCGGCTCGTAGCCAGCCCCGCATTCTCGGCCGAGGAGCAGACCAGGGCGATGACCGCGCTGCTGGCGAAGGCTGGCATCGGTGGGCTTGCTGGCAACTTCTTGCGGCTCATCGCGCGCAACCGGCGCTTGTTCGCCGCCGCCGACATGATGAAGTCCTTCCGCACGCTCGCTGCGCGCGCACGGGGCGAGGTCGATGCCGAGGTGATCTCCGCGTTCCCGCTCGACACCAAGCAGCTCGAAGCACTCAACGATACCCTGCGCGCCTCCGTCGGTGGCAAGCAGATCAAAATGAATACGCGGGTCGATCCCAGCCTTCTCGGTGGTCTCGTCGTCAAGATGGGCAGCCGGATGGTCGACAGCTCGCTTCGCACAAAGCTCGCATCGCTCAAGACACGCTTGAAAGAGGTCCGCTGATGGATATTCGCGCCGCCGAGATCTCCTCCATCCTGAAGGAGCAGATCAAGAATTTCGGCAAGGAGGCTGAGGTCTCCGAAATCGGTCAGGTGCTGTCGGTCGGCGACGGTATCGCTCGCGTCTACGGCCTCGACAAGGTCCAAGCCGGCGAGATGGTTGAGTTCCCCGGCGGCATTCGCGGCATGGCGCTGAACCTCGAAGCCGACAACGTCGGCGTCGTGATCTTCGGCGACGACCGTGGGATCAAGGAAGGCGACACGGTCAAGCGTACCGGCGCGATCGTCGAAGTTCCAGTCGGCAAGGGCCTGCTCGGCCGCGTCGTCGACGGTCTCGGCAATCCGATCGATGGCAAGGGGCCGATCAAGTCGGACAAGCGCCAGCGCGTCGACGTCAAGGCACCCGGCATCCTGCCGCGCAAGTCGGTGCACGAGCCGATGGCGACCGGCCTCAAGGCGATCGACGCCCTGATCCCGATCGGCCGCGGCCAGCGCGAACTCGTGATCGGCGACCGCCAGACCGGCAAGACCGCCGTGATTCTCGACACGTTCCTCAATCAGAAGGCCCTCAACGCGGGCACCGACGAGAGCCAGAAGCTCTATTGCGTCTACGTTGCGATCGGCCAGAAGCGCTCGACCGTCGCCCAGTTCGTCAAGGTGCTCGAAGAGCAGGGCGCGCTGCAGTATTCGATCATCGTCGCCGCGACCGCCTCGGACCCCGCGCCGATGCAGTATCTGGCGCCGTTCACCGGCTGCACGATGGGCGAGTTCTTCCGCGACAACGGCATGCATGCCGTGATCGCATATGACGATCTCTCCAAGCAGGCTGTCGCTTACCGCCAGATGTCGCTGCTGCTTCGTCGCCCGCCCGGCCGTGAAGCCTATCCCGGCGACGTGTTCTATCTTCACTCGCGTCTGCTCGAGCGCGCCGCCAAGATGGGCGACGCTGCCGGAAAGGGCTCGCTCACCGCGCTGCCCGTGATCGAGACGCAGGCCAACGACGTGTCGGCCTACATTCCCACGAACGTGATTTCGATCACCGACGGCCAGATCTTCCTCGAAACCGACCTGTTCTATCAGGGCATCCGCCCGGCCGTGAACGTCGGCCTCTCGGTGTCGCGCGTCGGCTCCTCGGCACAGACCAAGGCGATGAAGTCGGTCGCCGGCAAGATCAAGGGCGAACTCGCCCAGTACCGCGAAATGGCGGCCTTCGCGCAGTTCGGCTCCGATCTCGACGCCGCGACGCAGAAGCTGCTCGCGCGCGGCTCCCGCCTGACCGAGCTTCTGAAGCAGGCACAGTTCTCGCCGCTGAAGATGGAAGAGCAGGTCTGCGTGATCTTCGCAGGCACCCGCGGCTATCTCGACGGCATTCCGGTCGCCGCGGTCGGCAAGTACGAGCAGGAATTGCTTCGCGCCCTGCGCAGCCAGCACCCGCAGATCCTCGAGGCGATCCGCTCCTCCAAGGAACTGAAGCCCGATACCGAGAAGACCCTCGTCGAGATGCTCGACAAGTACACGAAGGCGTTCACGGCTTAAGGCGACGCCGAAGATTGGGTCGACGACCGGCTCTCGCCGGACAGAGGCCCAACCGATAGCGCCGGTTCGCAGAATGTTGGGCCTCGCTTCGCTCGACCCAACCTACGGATTTGATCGATGGCTTCACTCAAAGACATGCGCAACCGCATCGCCTCCGTAAAGGCGACGCGGAAGATCACCAAGGCGATGCAGATGGTCGCGGCGGCCAAATTGCGCCGCGCCCAGGAAGCCGCGCAGGCCGCGCGCCCCTATGCCGAGCGCATGGACAAAATGATGGCCAGCATCGGCAGCCGCGTCACCAGCCGCGACGGCGTCTCGCCGCTGCTGGTGGGCACCGGCAAGGACAGTGTCCACCTGCTCGTCGTCATGACCGCCGAACGCGGCCTGTGCGGCGGCTTCAACTCCAATATCGCCAAGCTCGCACGGCAGGACGCTCAGCGGTTGCTGCGCGAAGGCAAGACCGTCAAGATTTTCACTGTCGGCCGCAAGGGCGCCGACAACCTGCGCCGCGACCTTAACCGCAACATCATCGATCGCATGGATTTCCGCGCGATCAAGCAGATGCGGTACTCGGAAGCCGAGGTCGTCACCAAGAAGATCGTCGACATGTTCGAGGCTGGCGACTTCGACATCGCTACGCTCTACTTCGCGGAATTCAAATCCGTGATCGCGCAGAAGCCCACTGCGCTGCAGCTGATCCCGGCAAAGGTCCCCGAGGCCAAACCCGCAAGCGACGGCAAGGCCGAAGCGAGCGCGGAGTTCGAACCGTCGGAAGAATCCATTCTGGCCGACCTACTGGCCCGCAACCTGACGACACAGGTTTTCCGCGGCCTTCTCGAGAACGCCGCCAGCGAACAGGGCGCGCGGATGTCCGCCATGGACAACGCCACGCGCAATGCCGGCGACATGATCAACAAGCTGACGATCAAGTACAACCGTCAGCGCCAAGCTCAGATTACCAAAGAACTCATCGAGATCATCTCGGGCGCTGAAGCGCTCTAGTCCGAACGACGCATCGAGGAACGAGACATGGCTAGCAACAAGGTAGGCAAGATCCGTCAGGTCATGGGCGCCGTCGTCGACGTGCAGTTCGAAGGCCACCTGCCGGAGATCCTGAACGCGCTCGAAACGATGAACGGCAGCAACCGTCTCGTGCTCGAGGTGGCCCAGCATCTCGGCGAGAGCACCGTCCGCACCATCGCGATGGATTCCTCTGAAGGCCTCACGCGCGGGCAAGAAGTGTCCGACACCGGCAAACCGATCTCGGTGCCGGTCGGCGACGAAACGCTGGGCCGTATCATGAACGTGATCGGCGAGCCGGTCGACGAGTGCGGCCCGGTGAAGACAGCGGTCAACCGGGCGATCCACCAGCAGGCGCCTTCGTTCGCGGACCAGTCCACTTCGGCTGAGATCCTCGTCACCGGCATCAAGGTCGTTGATCTCCTCGCGCCTTACGCCAAGGGCGGCAAGATCGGCCTGTTCGGCGGCGCCGGCGTCGGCAAGACCGTGCTGATCATGGAGTTGATCAACAACATCGCCAAGGTCCACGGCGGCTACTCTGTGTTTGCCGGCGTCGGCGAGCGCACGCGCGAGGGCAACGATCTCTATCACGAGATGATCGAATCGAAGGTCAACGTCGACCCGAAAAAGAACAACGGCTCGGCGAAGGGCTCCAAGTGCGCGCTGATCTACGGCCAGATGAACGAGCCGCCGGGCGCACGCATGCGCGTCGCGCTGTCGGGCCTCACCGTCGCCGAGCACTTCCGCGACCAGGGCCAGGACGTGCTGTTCTTCGTAGACAACATCTTCCGCTTCACTCAGGCGGGCTCCGAGGTGTCGGCACTGCTCGGGCGTATCCCCTCCGCCGTGGGTTATCAGCCGACACTCGCCACGGATATGGGCGCCCTGCAGGAGCGCATCACCTCGACCCAGAAGGGGTCAATCACCTCGGTGCAAGCGATCTACGTGCCGGCCGACGACTTGACCGATCCCGCGCCGGCTGCCTCGTTCGCCCATTTGGACGCGACGACCGTGCTGTCGCGCTCGATCGCTGAAAAAGGCATCTATCCGGCCGTCGACCCGCTCGACTCGACATCGCGTATGCTCGATCCGCGCGTCGTCGGCGAGGAGCACTACGCGGTCGCCCGTCAGGTGCAGGCCGTGCTGCAGAAGTACAAGTCTCTGCAGGACATCATCGCCATTCTCGGCATGGACGAACTCTCGGAAGACGACAAGATGACGGTGGCGCGCGCCCGCAAGATCGAGCGCTTCATGTCGCAGCCGTTCGACGTCGCCCAGGTGTTCACGGGCTCGCCGGGCGTGCAGGTGCCGCTGAAGGACACCATCAAGGCGTTCAAGGGCATCTGCGACGGCGACTACGATCATCTGCCGGAGCCGGCCTTTTACATGGTCGGCACCATCGAGGAAGCGATTGCAAAGGCCGAGAAGCTGGCTGAAGCCGCCTGAACCTGTCTCGAGGCGCGCCTCTCGTAAAGTGCGCCTCCGAACTCTTTCGTCGATTGCGTGGTCCAGCGACCAGGGCTCGGATCGCGTTGTGCGCCGTAGGCGAACTTCGGAGAACGTCGATGACCGATCAAGGCAAGAACGGCTCCGGGTTCGGAAGCTGCTGCGAGGAGCTCAAAGAGGTTCTCGAGGCGACAGACTTCGATCCGCTGATCGCGGCCAGCGACGACGGCGTGCTCTATATGTCGATCGGTATGCTCGACGCGGAAGAGAACGAGGCCAACGTCATTGACCATCTCCTGTTCTTCTGCCCGTTCTGCGGAACCAAACTGCAGACCCGGGAAGAGGTCGAAGCCAAGAGCGGCGGGCAGGACGACGCGAGCTGATACGCTAGCCGTCCGATACAGATCTTTCCCACCGGTCACGAAGGCCGACGATACGAACGTAGCCTGAGAGATAACGCGCCATGTCGTTCAAGTTCGAACTCGTAAGCCCGGAGCGGGTCCTCGTGTCGGAGGACGTCGATCAGGTCGTGCTGCCGGGAACGGAGGGCGACTTCGCCGTGCTCGTGGGACATGCCCCGTTCGTCTCGACACTGCGGCCGGGCGTGCTCGACGTCACCGCCGGTAGCGTCCGCAGGCGGCTGCTCGTCAAGGGCGGTTTTGCCGAGGTCGATCCGGCGCGGCTCACGGTGTTGGCCGAGCAGGCTTTCGATGTCGCCGATCTCGATGCAGCCAAGCTCGGCCGGGAACTCGAATCCGCCGAGGCGGAACTCGCCGCCGCGAAGGACGACGAAGCGCGACTGCGCGCGTCGACACTGATCGAGCAGCTCAAATCTCTGCAGGGCACGCAGCGGGCGCACTGAACCGGCGTGTTTCAGCCGCCCGATCGGATAGCCTCTCCAGACAACCTGCGAACATACGCGTGGCCGGTGAGCGACAGGTTCGCCGCCCTGCCATGTTGTTCCGGGCGCGGCTCAACGTCTCTGCCTGATGGACCCAAGGCATATTCACGCAAACTTCGCGCAATTGGGCCTGCCGCATCCCCAACCATGCAACACGCCGCATCAGGTCCGCCTTGGTTGCCGCACCAATCGGCAGTATGGTGCCCACTTGGCGCGGGAACGTGCGCTGCGACCGCCCGATCCTCAACGCGCTTTCCGCAACGCACTCGGCGAATGCAGGAACAAAATGCCCGATAGCAAGACTCCTCTGCTCGATCAGGTGAAGACGCCACACGATCTGCGGCGGCTCCCCGAAAAGGATCTGCCACAGCTGACGCGCGAGTTGCGGCAGGAAACGATCGACGCGGTTTCCGTGACCGGCGGGCACCTGGGCGCCGGCCTCGGCGTGGTCGAACTGACCGTGGCGTTGCATCGCGTATTCAACACGCCTGACGACCGGTTGATCTGGGACGTCGGCCACCAGGCCTATCCGCACAAGATCCTGACGGGGCGCCGCGATCAGATCCGCACCCTGCGGCAAGCCGGCGGGCTCTCCGGCTTCACGAAGCGGGCGGAAAGTGAATACGACCCATTCGGCGCAGCGCACTCATCGACCTCGATCTCGGCCGGCCTCGGCATGGCCGTTGCGCGCGATCTGGATGGCGGCGACCGCAATGTCGTGTGCGTGATCGGCGACGGCGCGATGAGCGCGGGCATGGCCTACGAGGCGATGAACAACGCGGGCGCCCGGCATGAGCGCCTCATCGTCATTCTCAACGACAACGACATGTCGATCGCGCCGCCGGTCGGCGCGTTGTCGCATTACCTCGCACGGATAAGCTCGAGCGGCACCTATCTTCATTTCCGCGAAGCCGCCAAACAACTCGCGAAGCGGCTCCCGAAGTTCTGGGAGGAGAAGGCCGCGCGGGCCGAGGAATACACCCGCACCTACTGGACCGGCGGCACGCTGTTCGAGGAGATGGGCTTTTACTACGTCGGCCCGATCGACGGTCACGATCTCAACGTACTGCTGCCGGTGCTCAAGAACGTGCGCGAGGCCAAGCACGGCCCCGTGCTCGTCCATGTCGTCACGAAAAAAGGCAAAGGCTATCCGCCGGCGGAGAGTTCGTCGGACAAGTATCACGGTGTCAACCGCTTCAACGTGATCACCGGCGACCAGGTGAAGGCGAAGTCCAACGCGCCGTCCTATACGCGCGTATTCGCCGAAAGCCTCATCGAGGAAGCGCGACGCGATCCCAAGATCGTCGCCGTGACGGCCGCCATGCCGTCGGGCACGGGCCTCGACCTGTTCGAGAAGGAATTCCCCGCGCGCACGTTCGACGTCGGCATCGCGGAGCAGCACGCCGTCACGTTTGCGGCAGGCCTAGCGACCGAAGGCTATAAGCCTTTCTGTGCGATCTACTCCACGTTCCTGCAGCGCGGCTACGACCAGATCGTGCACGATGTCGCGATCCAGAGATTG
>CAMDMH010000066.1 GCA_945901835.1 Devosia equisanguinis
CGGTCTCGAGGATCAGCGCGAGCTTCGCCTTCTGCACGTCCGGCGTCATCGTCTCGCCGCCGATGCCCGACGAGAACCCGCATTGCGGCGACAGCGCCAACTGCTCCAGCGGCGCGAACTTCGCAGCTTGGTCGATGCGCCGCTTCAGCTCGTCCTTCGTCTCCATCGCGGCACTCTTCGTCGTCACGAGACCCAGCACCGCGACCTTGCCCTTCGGCAGGAACCGCAGCGGCTCGAAGCCGCCGGCGCGTTCGGAGTCGTACTCCAGGAAATAGCCGTCGATGTTCATCTCGTTGAACAGAACTTCCGCCACCGGCTCATAGCCACCCTCGGCCACCCAGCTTCCGGCGAAGTTGCCCCGGCACAGATGCATGCAAGCCGCCATGTCGGCAGGCTTCTTCGCGATCGAATCGTTGATGAGCTTGGCGTATGTCTTCGGCAATTGTGCCGGGTCCTCACCGAGCGCCGTTACGTGCTTCCTGAGTTCTGGATCGCACAGATATGCGAGGTTCACCTCGTCGATCTGGATGTACCGGCAGCCGGCCGCCGCGAGATCGGCGATCTCCTCCTGGTAGATCCGCGCAAGATCAGCGTAGAAGCTGCCCATCTCGGGATAGGCCTTCTGATCGATCATCTCGCGGCCGCCACGGAAATGCACGACGGTCGGCGACGGGAATGTCACTTTCGGCGTCGCCTTGGCGATCGCGTGCAGGAACTTGTAGTCGTCGACGAACATCCCGCCCTGCGGCCGCCGCAACTTGCCCGCCACCCGCATCGTCGGCGGCGCATGCTCGCGCACGCCGGTCGCAGAGTGGAACTTCACCGGCACCTTCGACGGCGCGTCGACGATGTTCTCGATCTTCAGCAGGAAGTCCCGCTGCCAGCTCGTGCGGTTGTACTCGCCGTCGGTCACGACCTTGAGCCCCACCGCCTCTTGCATGGCCACCACGTCTCGAATTGCCGACTGCTGGATCTCGGCGAGTTCCACCATAGCCTCGGGCGTCAGCTTTGCAGAAACGGGCTTGTCCCGTGCCACGCCGCGCGCCTTCGCCAACTTCTCCGGACGGATGAGGCTGCCGACATGGTCGGCGCGGAAGGGCGGCTTGGTCCGCTCGGTCATGGCAAAGATCTCCTGGCAGGTTTGACGGTCGCACCGGCTCCCGGCTGCGATCCGAAGGTCGTGAATTGAAGTGTGCGTTGGCACGGACCGGCGCATCTATGACACGATCGCCGCATGGAATGCATCCCATCGAATTGCGCCTCCGGTCCTCTCTTTGCAGAGCCCGGCAGACCGGAGTAACCATTCGTCAACCATGTTTCGGTCACAGTGTCGGCCAAACTGTAGGTCACTCATCGGCCAGCAGACTTCATCAGATCCGGCGTGCGGTGCGGTTGTGTTCTCTGCCGCGAACCGGAAGTACCCCGGAACGAGTAATCCGGATAAAGGGGCGCGTTGTGCTCGAGCGTCGTCTGCTTGCCCTGACACTGCCGATTGTCCTGGCCACGTTCGTCCTCGCGATGACGGCGAACTTGCATACCGCCTCGGCCGATCCCCGCCTGACGGCGAAGCTCAACGACGAGCAGGTCCAGATCTACCGCAAGTGGAAAGAAGCCCGCGCGGCCTACGACAGCCAGCACGACGCCTATTGGAACGCGATCGGCGCCCGGCGTGCCGAGCGCCGCCGCAAGCATTCGGCCGGTGAGCGCGTTACCTCCGCCGACTTCGTGATGCAGCAGCCACCGAAATACGTGGGTCCACCGCTGCGCGCCGATATCGCCAAGCTGATGGCCGAGCTCGTCCCGCCCTCTCCGGAAAGCGAGATCACTACACTGCCGGAGATGATGGCAGCGGCAAAGCAGCATTACCGGTTTGCCCCCGCCGTCGTGCCGGAACGCGAGTTCAAGCGTCGCTATGCTGTCGAAGCGCTGGCCGTCGGCCTCACCAAGGAAGAGGTCACGCGCATATACGCGTTCGAGACGGGCGGTCGCGGCACCTTCGACATGCAGGCCGGGATCAATCCCGACACGAAGCAAGGCCGCGCCATTTCAACCGCCATGGGCTATGCGCAGCTCTTGGCCGCGAACTCGATCGGCGAGCTGGCCCAATACGGCGACGGCTTCGTCTCGCGCCTCGGGACGCTGGCCGCCCGCAACGATTCTGCACCCGACCGCGCCCGCGAGCTGACTGCCAAGATCGATTCGCTCCGCGCCATGATCCGCACCGTCCGCTCCGTTCCTCGCGAGTGGTCCCGCCATGTCGACATGGCGCGCACCGCACCCGGCTTCGGCATCCACGTACTCAATCTCGACGGCGACATCGGTCCCTGGCTGCAGGTAATCAAGCTGCGCGGCATCAAGGATACGGCGACGCAGGCAGGTCGCGGAGACCTCTCACCGGCCGAGCTGGAACTGATGAACCTCGCAGGCCCGCGCACCGGCCTCGAGATGATGGAGCCTGTCGGCCGGCTGGCGGCGACCGCGAACTTCTTCAGCCGCGCCGCCTATTATCGTAACACCATCGTGCGCGAGAAAACGGCTGCCGAGTTGCTCGCCGCCATCGACCAACGCATGAACGAGAACATGACCCGCCCCGGCTCGATCGAGTTCGCGCAGGTGTTCGACGAGATCACCGGCAAGGCCCAGCCGATCGCCGCCGGAAATCGGCAAAACTTGATGCCAGTCGCGGCTTTCCGCCCCGTCGCGGCAGCCCCCATAGCGCCGACAGCGCGGACGATCGAGCCGCCTCCGTCCCATCTGGTCCCGCCGATGCCTGTACGGGCGGAACAGTCACGGCTCACGCCACCGACACCTGTCGCCGCGCAACGCCCGGCAGTCGCCGAACCCGCTCCGCGCCTACAATGGGCCCCGCCGACCTTCGCGGCTCAATCGTCCAAGCCCATCGGCTTCCCGGATTGATTGGAACCACCGTCGTCCTCGACCGAAGTGCACCGAACGTGCAGGAGCGTCGGGGACCAAGCACGAGCCTCGCCGAAGACCCCAACCCCGTCCTTCGCCCCGCGCGATCCGCTCTAACCCTTGACGATCTCGGCGATGATCCGCACGACGTCCTCCGGCAACTTCGAGGTTTCCTCGACGATCCGGTCGAGTTCTTCGCCGCTGGCAGGTTCGATGATGATCCGCCGCTGCGCCATCGTCTCGCGGAACATCTTGTCGCCGATCATCGCGCCGAACGCTTTCCGCAGCGCCGCGAGTCGTTCCATCGGCACACCTGGTGTGGCCAGGATCGACCGTCCGATCTCCGACGATCCCGCGATCGCGCGCAGCGTCGCCTTGCCCGTCGCGTCGAGCCCGACTTCCTCGAGCGTCGGCACATTCGGCAGCAGTGGGTGCCGCTTCAGCGCCGCCTGATAGACGATCACGCGCTCACCTTTCGTGATCCACTCGGGATTGCGCACCATCGTGCTCGCAAGACCGTTGGCGCCGACGAGATCCACCTCGCCCCGCTCGAGCGCCAGGATCATGTCCTGCGATCCCGGATACCCCACGAGGATCTTGATCTTCGTGCCGGCGAGACGGTTGAGCGCCGTCGGAAAGATGTTCGCCGGTGAAGCCCCTGCAGTCGCCGCTGCGACCACTTGCTTTTGCCGCAGATCCTCGAACGTCTTGAACGGCGACTTGTCCGGATGATGCCCCATACCGAAATCGATGTTGTCGACGAGCCGCCCGATGTAGCGCATCTCGCTCATCTTGAAGCCCGCCTTTTCACCCTGAATCAGCGTATCGAGCGGCAGCGTCTGCGCGAGGATCGCCAGCACCGTGCCGTCCTTGGCCGCAAGACCGTACATGTATCGCGCAGCAACGACGCTTCCCGCGCCCGGCATGTTCTGCGGAATGATCGCCGGATTACCGGGAATGAAGCGGCCGAGATACTCCGCGGCGATACGCCCATAGATGTCGTAGCCGCCGCCCGGCGTATAGCCGATCACCAGCCGCAGCTGCTTGCCTTTGTAGAAGTCCTCGACCGGATCGGCGTGCGCGCCACCAGCAAACGTCGTTACCGCAGCGATCGCAGACGCCACGACGGCTCTCAGCAGGACCACCATGTCCCATTCCTCCCACGACTTGTTGATGAGCGGCATGCCGCAAAACCTAGGCGCGCTCAACACCGCAATGCCGGCCGAGTGCGCACGCGAGATCGAGCAGTGCCTCGTCGCCGCCGACCCAACCCAGCAGCGAGAAGCCGACAGGACAGCCCGAGACCGTGCCCGCCGGTATCGTCACTTGCGGCAGCCCTCCGAGCCCCGCGAGCGACGTCAATCGCATCACGCGCAGCCGGAACGAATCCATCGAGCGCGCATCGAGATCGGGTTTCGGTGCGATCGCCGGCGATGTCGGCATCACCATGATCGTCCCCTGCGGAATCATCCCGCGAATATGCGCCCGTCCCACCTCGACCGCCTTGCGGCCGGCCGCCGCCTGTTCCGCGGTCACCGTTGCCGCGAAAGCGACGCGCTCCTTGATGCCGGGACCCAGATTAGGCTTCTCCCGCGTAACGAACTCGCCAAACGTGTCCCACACTTCCCGCGCCTGCACGACGCGAAAGCCTTCGCACCATTCGTCGAGACCAGCGGGAGCTGCGATCACGTCCTCACCAGCCGGCAGCGAGCGCGACGCCAGCGACAGAAACTCGCGGCACACCTCCCCGACCGGTTCGTCGACCACCTTGAAAGCATCCTTGGCGACGAGCAGCCGCGTTACCGGCTGTTTCACGGCTTCGCCACGCAGAAGCACTCGGCCCACGAGCCGCAGGATACCCGGCGACTGCGCGAACCACCCCGCTGCATCGAACGTCGGCGCCATCGCCATCGCACCCGCGAGATCGACGCGCCCGTGCGTCGTCCTGATCCCGTAGAGACCGTTGAACGACGCAGGGATTCGTATCGACCCGGCCGTATCGCTGCCCAGTGCGAAATCGCATGCGCCCGCCCCGCACGCCGCCGCCGAGCCGCTCGAAGATCCACCGGGAATGCGTCCGGGCGCTCGCACGTTCGCGGGCATGCCGTAATGCGCATTGATCCCGACCATCGAGTAGAACAGCTCCTCGCAGATCGTCTTGCCCGTGATCGTCGCGCCCGCATCGATCAGCTTCTGCACGGCCGACGCATGGCGCACCGCGGGCTCGTGCACTGCGAGCCATTCCGGACTGCCGCCGCCGGTCCGTGTGCCCGCGATGTCATACATATCCTTCACGACCGCCGAGAGCCCCGCGAGCGGCCCGCTCGGCGCGCCTGGGATGGCCGCATCGAGATCGTGCGGAACATAGAATGATCCGTGCGCACTCATCAGCCGCCCACCCGCTGCGGTTGCGTGCGATACCAATCGAGAATCTTCGCCCCGTCCCAGGCAGCCACCCCCGGTCGGCTCAGCATGTCCGCAAACGCCCGCCGCACGTGCGCAATGCGGTGCGGCATGCCAGAAAGATAGGGATGCATGGCGATCGACAGGAACTTGGGCCGCTCCGCAGACTCCGCGTAGAGGCACTCGAACTGATCCATCGCCCGCCGATAAAGCTCGTCCGAAGGATGGTTCTGCAGCGCCATCATCACGATGTCGTGCAACTCGAAATTGTACGGCAGCGCCACCACCGGCTTGTGCGTCGTCTTCAGCGTCACCGGCTCGTCGTCGAGCACCCAGTCGCCGATATACTCGACACCCGCCGCCGACAGATGATCGAGCGTATCGAAGGTCTGCGTGAGCCCCGGCCCGAACCAGCCGCGCGGCTTCTTCCCCCAGAACTTCGAGATGATGTCGACCGACTTGTCGATCACCGCCTTCTGGTCCTCGAGCTTGTGCATCGGCACCTGATCGAAGCCATGCGCGTTGAGTTCCCATCCCGCTTCGGCGCAAGCCCTCGCAACCTGCGGGTAGGTCTCGCACACGCGCGCATTGAGCGTTACGGTCGGCGAGATCCCGAGATCATGGAACATCCGCTTCAACCGCCAGAACCCGACGCGCATGCCGTACTCGTGCCAGCTCCAGTTGGGATGATCGGGCAGCATCGGCACACCCTGCGGTGGCGAAATCACCATCCGCGCCATCGGCCGGCTCATGTCCCATTCTTCCAGCGCGAGCAACGGCCATACGATGAGCCGGAGACCGTCCGGCAACTTCAGCGGCGCACGCGTCTCGATCGCCGAGAAGGGAAGTCGCTCCCTGGGATGCATCTGCAGTCTCCGGCGGTAATGTCGAATGGGGCCGCACATTGGCACGAACCCGCCCGCTGGCCAACCTTGCCACCAGCCAATGTGCTTTCTCCCATCGGCATCGATGGTGCCCGCAGCGCGAATCTCAATCCCACCGCCATGCAGCGTAGGCGTGCCCTTGCGCCAGTTGCGGCTGCATGAACACCGGGCGGCGATCCCCGATCGCGCCGAGCATCGAAATCCAGTTCAGCAATTCTCCGCCGATGTTTCCCGCCGCCAGCATGCGGTCGCTCGTCGCCTCGTTGATGAGGTCGTTCACCTGCCCCATCTCCATGTGCTTCTGCACCCGCTTCGCCCACCCCGGATCGGGCGTGCCGGAACGCGAGCCGGGCTTCATCCGTGGCCCGCCGATCTCCAGCGAGAACGACCCGCTGGCGAGGATCGCGACGCGCAGGTTAGCGGGCCAGCCTTCGATCGTATCGCGCACCATCTGCCCCAGTGCATGACACCGCTTCGACAAAGGCAGCGGCGGCACCAGTCCGTTGACGTAGATCGGCACGATCGGAACGTTCATCCGCGGCGTCAGGAAATGCAGCGGCACGAGGATCGAGTGATCGATCTGGAAGTCCTGCAACAGCGACAGATCGAACCCAGCGCCCAGCCCCTTGGCGAACAGATGCGTGGCGAATTTCCCGTCGACCGGCACCGTGTAGGTCGGCATCGCCGTGCGGTCGTTCGGCCCCACGACCTTTTCCGCGATCCCAACGGCAAACGTCGGCATGTTGTCGAGGAAAAACGTGTTGAGATGATCGCTGTCGAACACCACGATCAGATCGGGCTGCACGGCTTCCAGATGCCGGGCCACCTCGGCAAAGAGCAGTGCCGTCTCGCAACCAGGTCCCAGCCGCCGCACCTGCTCTGGAAACGCCGGCGTATGTGGAACGCCGAACGCAGCAACGATCTCCGCCATCGGAAACACTCCCTCACCATGCGCACCCCGTGAGAGTGCAACAAGATGACGGCACGGAACAAGGGCGGCATCGAACCCGCGGGCCCCATCGCCGGAAGCCTGGAAGGACAGCCTGGACGGGCCCTATGCCGTCCAGCCACAGCGACCGCGAAGCATCCTCAGAACTGCACGCTCAGCTTTGCGCCGCCGCTGTGATGCGTCGTCGTCTGCCCGACCTGACCATCATATTGCACTCGCAGGCTGGTGCGCCCGGGAATGGTGGCGTCGATGCCACCGCCGAAATCGCCCGTGATACGGTCCAGCCTCGACGTCAGGGCGAACGGCGCTACTCCCGCGGGTGCTCCAACGAACGACGCCGTCGTCACGAACACCTCGGTGTCACGGAACGTCGCGCCGCCCCGCACGAAGCCACGATCCACCGCCCCGCCGAACTGATGCTCGGCGCCGACCTCGAACGTCGGCGTTGCCGACAGTACCGAGGAATCGCTCTTGGCAACCTGTAACGCAATGCCGCCGTCGCCGCTCTCCGAATAGCCGTCGCGTACGAGGTTCGTGGCAGCGAACTCGACCTGCGGCTTGAGATACCACATGCCCCGGCTGATGAGGTAAGCGGCCGTGAACCGGCCGGCGATGAAGGACGATTCGGATTCACTGCGGGCAGTCGAGCCGAAATCCGCGAACGTGACATGCCTGACGTTGCCGTGCCGGGCAAAACCACCGTTGACCGAGGCCGCGAACATCCAAGCGCCCGGATTGTATTTGAGGACGCCCCCCAGATGGATCCGTTCGGTCTGGGTGGATGAATCGCTCTTCGTCGAAAGCTCGGCCTGCTCGAACCCGATACCTGCGCCGATGCGCCAGTTACCGTGCACCTTCAATTGGGCCCCGGCCGAGAGGAAGCCGGACGTTTCGCCGATGCCCAGTCCATCGCGGCTGCCGTTGTTTTCCAGACGCCGACCGCCGATCCGCGCCCACACGCACTGGCCTTCCCGGATGAATCGGTTGGCATCGCCGCTTTCGCCGGCTTCGCGGCAAGACAGGAGATGGTTGGCGAAGGTATTGCCCGTCTGGATCGCACCCGAAAAGGTCGCGCTTTCCGTCGTGGGCGACAATTGCTGAATGGCCCTGGCGTATTGACCGGAGGACAGCGTCAGCAAGGCCGGCATGAACCCGAGCGAACCGCCGCTGGTGAACACCTGGTTGAGCGCTGCGCCGAGCGCCAGCTGATTGGCGTTGAGCCCCGCCGCCGCGTCGCCCAGGAAATCAACAGCCGCGTTCACATTGTTCGTATTGGCATCGGGCTTGGCCAGCGCATAGGTCGCCGCTGCCGTGTTGGCGACGGATATTCCGTTGTCAACTATGCCGCCTGCCGCCGTCAGTACCGTGAACGAGCGCGACAGCCCCTGCTGGCTGCCCAGCTCTCCCGGCTTGACGAGGATAGTGCCGGCCACAGCGGCAGTTCCCGTCACGGCAAGCCTGTCGGAGGCGCCGGCTTTCCAACTCGTATCCACGGAAAGAGTGCCCGTGCTCGTCTGCACGAAGTTGCCGGTCAGGGTCGTCGTGCGAAGAGCACCGCCACCACCCGGCGCGATCGTACCGGCGTTCGTGAGCGTCCCCCCAGACGTTCCAAACGAGATGTCGCTGCCCGACCTGATGACGGCATTGTTAAGATTGGCGATCGTTGCGCCATGACCGTTGACGGAGATGTTGCCGTCGATCGAACCGCCGTTCCTGATGGTCGCCGTGGTCCCGCTCACGTCGATAGCGGTCTGAACCGACGCGACCGTCGCGCCGCCGGCAATCGAGACCGCGACGCTACCCGCAGCCGCGTTGGCGCGAATGGCCGTAGCGTCCGCTCCCGATGTCACCACCGTACCGGTCACGCCGATCGAGACGTTCCCCGATGCGCCGAGCGCATTGACGCGAATACCGTCCGCACCCGTGCCATGGGTACGAATGGCGTTCGAGGACGAGATCGTGATGTTGCCGTCGGCACCGGGCACGAAGCCGTTGCTGGCGGATATGCCGTGGCTGTTCGTGCCGCGCGTGATGATCGTGCCGGTGTTGCTGACCGTCGTCGTACCGGCGGCTCTGTTGATAGCGAGGACGCCCTCGGCATTGTTGCCGTAGGTCGAGACCGCGCCTTTTACCGTGACCGTGACATCGCCTGTACCCGTGAACCCACCCCGGAAGTTGTCGGCTTAGACGCCGCGCGCGTCGTTACCCTTTGTGGTGATGTTGCCCTCGGAGATCATCCTGATGATTGAGCCCGTTGGCACCGTCGGCCCGGTCCCATCCGCATCGGTCGTAGAATAGAGGCCGTGAGCCCCGTCGCCCGAGGTCGAGACGGATCCGATGGACAGGATGCCGGAATTCCCGAACGTCTGGCTCGTCGAAGTCGTGTAGATGCCATGCGCTCCTGCGCCCAACGTCACCACGCTACCGTCGAACAGCGCGACGGCGATCGTGTTGCGCCCAACGGCAACCACGCCATGCGCGTTATCGCCCGTCGTCCGCACGCTGCCCGTGGAGTTGATCAGAACGTACGGACCTTCCCCGTAGCCATAGATGCCGTAGGCATTGGCCCCCGTGGTTGAAATCGTCGCTGACGACAGGATCTCGAATGGATCAGTCGTCGAAGAATAGCTGACGGCGGGCGCGTCCTTCGACGTGATCGTGCCGGAGCACTGGATGATGAGAATCCCGTTGGCGGTTACCGGCGAATCGCAGGCGGCGGCAGCGGGCAAAGTCGCCGCAGCCAGAGCGCTGATGCAAGCGACTGATCCGAGCAATGCCTCGCGATATCGGTAGAGGTGCGGTCGCTTCCCGCCGGCCTCGTCACAACATACACGCCCCGAAGTATTGAAATTCGTCGCCATAGCCGCCCCATTTGTCGTGAAACCGACACAGAAAGGACGCGCACGCTCCAACCTTCAAAACTGGGGAGCCGAGCCAACGATAGGGACAACCTAGCCCGCGTTTCTCACCATGGATGACGACATCGGGCCTCCGAATCAGGGAAAGTTGTTTTACGAGAACGACTTCACCTGAAGCGGAGCAGGCGCCCGATGCCGACACACTGTAGAACGGATTCGCTGGATTTCGGAAGCGTGGAG
>CAMDMH010000067.1 GCA_945901835.1 Devosia equisanguinis
ATCAGGGAATGAAGGGCCCCGACGGTCGAGGTGTGTGTGAATTGCGGCGTGAGGGGCGTCATGTCATAACAAGCAACGACAAGGCGCCCCGCCGACGGTCGCCGACCACCCGCAACCGATCCGCCTTTCGGCGTTTTGCAAGAGGCTCAATAGAAAATCTCAATACAAATTCCATAAAAGCAGCATCGAAACCTGCGTCTTCGTGGCCGCAACCGGCCCTCACTTTAGAGTTCAGGTCCATTACGGCACCCACCGCGAGTGAATTGCTACACGCCCCCGACAAAGCCACAATTATCCAAAGACTTTCATAGACTTATCGCTTGCTCTTTGACATCGCGCGCTGGCCTCTTGATCGGGCAGCGAGCCTGGATCCCAAACCCTCGCCCTGGCGGTTAGGCACGCAGAAATTATTCTGGCGGCCCAACGAGCCTCGCCCGCGGACCTGAATTTTGGTCATCCACGTCGCCACGCGCGCCGCATCACGCGCCATCACCAGCGGCGCCCCCGACACCTCCACACGAAAAGCACCCGAAAATCCGAATAGCAAAAGGCCAGCCCTGAATAACCGGGCTGGCCTCGTTTCGATCGGGAATCGGGTCGATCGCTTAAAACGCCGGCCCGAACTTGTTCGACCGCGGGAAGCCTTTCGGCGCGATCCGCCCGGCCTGCGAACGCTGCCCGACCCAATCGCCGAGCTCACGCCATTCCAGCGTGAATGTCCGCCCGGCAGCATCGAGCCAGGTCAGCCCTTCCTTGCGCACGAACGGCCGCACGTCGATCAGCACACCGTCCTTGATCTTCTGGAGCATGACGCCCTTGCCCCGCGCCATCTCGTTGACCTCGTCGAGCTGGAATACCAGCATCTTCCGGTTTTCGCCCATCGTCGCCACGTGATCGGCTCCCGGCGGCACGGGAACGCAAACCTTCGCCTCGTCCGGCGCATCGACGTTGAGCACCTGCTTGCCCTTGCGCGTCGACGCCAGCACCTCATCCTCCGGCACCACGAACCCGTGGCCTGCCGTCGAAGCGACGAGCAGTTTGCGCCCGGGTTCATGAATGAACACCTCGACGAAGTCGGTGTTCTCCTCCATGTCGATCATCAGTCGCACCGGCTCGCCATGTCCACGTCCGCCCGGCAGCTGGCTCACTTCCAGCGTGAAGAATTTCCCGTTGGTGGCGAACAGGACCAGCTTGTCCGTCGTGTGCGCGTGAATGACGTGCTTCAGCTCGTCACCTTGCTTGAAGTCGAGCTTGCTCGTGTCCTCCATGTGCCCCTTCATCGCGCGTATCCAACCCTTGTCGGACAGGATCACGGTAACGGGCTCCTTCTCGACCATCGCCTGCTCGAGATCGAACTCGATCGTGGGCGCCTCGGCGAGCACGGTGCGACGACGGCCGAGCACGGTTTTCTTGGAATACTTCTCGCGCACGTCACGGATTTCACCCGAGATCTTTTCCCACTGCAGATCTTCCGACGCCAGCAGTGCGTTGAGCTCGCGCTTTTCCTTGGAGAGGCGATCGTGTTCCGCCTTGATCTCCATTTCCTCGAGTTTGGAAAGCGACCGCAGCCGCAGATTGAGGATCGCCTCGGCCTGCACTTCCGTCAGCTTGAAAGCCGACATCAGCTTCTGCTTCGGCTCCTCCTCGAACCGGATGATCCGGATGACTTCGTCGAGGTTGAGAAACGCGATCAGGTATCCGTCGAGCACCTCAAGCCGGTGCTCGATCTTGCGCAACCTGTGCTCGGTCCTCCGGATCAACACCTCGACGCGATGCTCGAGCCACTGCTTGAGCACGTCCCTGAGCCCCAGAACGTTCGGGATCTGGCCACCCGACAGCACGTTCATGTTGAGGCCGAAGCGGATCTCGAGCTCGGTCAGCCTGAACAGACTCTCCATCATCACGACAGGATCGACCACGCGGGTCTTCGGCTCGATGACGAGGCGAACCTCCTCCGCCGACTCGTCCCGCACGTCGCCGACGAGCGGCAGCTTCTTCTCCCCGATCAGCTCGGCGATGCGTTCGTAGAGCCGCCCCTTCACCACCTGATAAGGAATCTCGGTGATCACGATCTGCCAGCCGCCGCGCGCGGTCTCTTCCTTCTCCCACTTCGCCCTGAGACGGAAGCCGCCACGCCCTGTCCGATAGGCTTCGAGTATCGTCTCGCGCGGCTCGACCAGCACGCCACCGGTGGGGAAATCCGGTCCCGGCACCAACTCGACGAGCTTTTCGACGGTCGCATTCGGATGCTTGATGAGGTGCAGCGCCGCGGCGCACAACTCGTCCAGATTGTGCGGCGGCACGTTGGTCGCCATGCCGACCGCGATTCCCGACGAGCCGTTCGCCAGCAAACTCGGAAACGCCGCCGGCAGAACCGCGGGCTCCTGCCGCTTGCCGTCGTAGGTCGGCGCAAAATTGACGGTGTCCTCGTCGAGGCCCTCCAGCAACGCGCCGGCGATCTCGGTCATCCGGCTTTCGGTGTAGCGCATCGCCGCGGCGTTATCGCCGTCGATGTTGCCGAAGTTGCCCTGCCCGTCGACCAGCGGATAGCGCACCGAGAATGTCTGAGCCAGGCGCACGAGCGCGTCGTAGATCGCCTGGTCGCCGTGCGGATGGTACTTGCCCATCACCTCGCCGACGACCTGCGCGCACTTCGTATAGGGCGCGTTGGCTTCGAGCCCGAGTTCGCGCATCGCATGCAGAATGCGCCGGTGAACGGGCTTCAACCCGTCGCGCACATCGGGGAGCGCGCGGCCCATGATCGTGGACAGCGCGTAGGAGAGGTATCTCTCTTCCAGCGCGACCTTCAGCGTGATCTGCTCGATGGGAGCGCCGGGCGGTGGGGGAGGAATCGGTTTCTGGATCATGGGAGCAGGGGTTAGCGCGCGTCGGCCGTCCCGTTCAAGTGCCTGGAAGTCACGGGTTGGCGTTCACACACAAGTTGCATTCGCCGGTTATCGGTGCCCTGTGGCTTGAAGGCGACATCACCCGGCAGTCGCAGCGGCTATAATCGCAGCTGGCAATCCTTTCCGATTCGAAGCATTCCTAATGACAGCGTCTCAACGCCATGACATTGCCGCTACCGCGCGAGCCCTGATAGCTGCCGTCGTTCTGGCAAGCGCGAGCACATCCGCACTGGCGGCCGATGACGGCCCGCAAGACGGCATCTCGCCGCCGTCCATCGCGACGAGCCTGCCCCAGAACGGCGATCCCACCGGCTCACGCAAACGTCTCGCCGAGCGCGGCGTCGTCTACAGCCTAATGTACACGAACGACGTGCTCGCCAATGTCGATGGCGGCCTGAAGCGCGGCACGGTAGTACAGGGCAAGGTCGAAGGCACGCTCGCCATCGACCTTGAAAAACTCGCCAATCTCAAGGATCTGAGCTTCTTCGCCAACGTCTTCCAGATCCATAACACAGGCCGGATCAGGCGCGACTACGTCGGCGCCATCAACACCATCGCGGCCATCGAGGCTGTACCGACCACGCGACTTTCCGAGCTGTGGCTCGAACGGAAATTCATGAACGGCACCGCCAGCGTCCGCGCTGGTCAGCTTGCCGCCGACACCGAATTCTTCTTCGCCGCCACGAGCTTCCTGTTTCTGGAGAGCGATTGGGCCACGATCACCGCCGTCAATCTGCCGAGCGGCGGTCCGGCCTATCCTCTCTCGACCCCCGGCGTCCGCGTGAGGTGGGACCCCAATCCGAACTTCAGCCTGCTGTTGGCGCTGTTCAATGGCGACCCTGCCGGCCCCGGCGAGGGCGATGAGCAGGTTCGCAACCACCACGGCCTCAACTTTCGCGTTCGCGATCCCGCCCTGTGGATCGCCGAGGCGCAGTTGCGCGCCAACCAGGGAAAGACGGAGAGTGGGCTTGCCCGCACCTGGAAACTCGGTGGATGGGGGCATGTCGGCTCGTTCGACGACCAGCGGTACGCATGGGACGGCACGCTCCTTGCCGATCCCGCCGGCATAGGTGAAGCGCTTCGTCGCAAAGGTAATTCCGGCATCTATGGCGTGGTCGAGCAACAGCTCTACCGACCCGCCGGCGGCGACGCGGAGAGCGGCGTCTCAATATTCAGTCGCCTCTCGGCTGCCCCGTCCGACCGGAATCTCGTCAGCTTCTTCTTCGACGGCGGCATCGTGTTTGCCGGCATGATCGCGGCCCGCCCCGCCGACAAGTTCGGCGCGAGCTTCACCTACTCTCGTTTCTCCGACAGCGTTCGAGCTTTCGACCGCGATACGATCCGCTTCGACGGCGCGGGCACTTCGATTCGCGATTTCGAAGCGAACCTGGAGCTCACTTATTCCGCCCAGGTCGTGCCGGGCTGGACCGTGCAGCCGATGGCGACCCGCATCTGGCATCCCAACGGCGATGCCACGCGGGACGCTACCGTCGTCGGCGCCCGAACGTTTCTGAAGTACTGATCGGACAGCGCGTGGCTGCACCGCCGGGGCGTGCGCCAACTGCGCACTCGTTTTGCCCGGCTGCAGCCGCTATAAGCCTGCCATGACCAGAACCGAATCTCTCACGCCCAATCCGCGCGTCACCATCGGCGGCGTCACGTTCGCAAACGATGCGCCGATCGCGTTGTTCGCCGGCCCATGCCAGATGGAGAGCCGCGCCCACGCGCTCGATATGGCGTCCGCCCTGAAAGAAATCAGCGCCAAGCTCGGCATCGGCCTCGTCTACAAGACCTCGTTCGACAAGGCGAACCGCACGAGCCTGTCCGGCAAGCGCGGCATGGGGCTCGACGCCTCGCTCGCCGTGTTCGCCGAGATCCGGGATAAACTCGGCCTTGCGACGTTGACCGACGTGCACACCGAGGAACAGTGCGCGATCGTAGCCCCAGTCGTCGACGTCCTGCAGATCCCGGCTTTTCTCTGCCGACAGACCGATCTGCTGGTCGCCGCCGCGAAAACCGGCCGCGTGGTCAAGATCAAGAAGGGGCAATTCCTCGCCCCATGGGACATGAAGAACGTCGTCGCCAAGGTCACGGCCTCCGGCAACCGCAACGTGCTCGTGACCGAGCGCGGCGTCAGCTTCGGCTACAATACGCTGGTCACGGACATGCGCGCGTTGCCGATCATGGCGGAGACGGGCGCGCCCGTGATCTTCGATGCGACCCACAGCGTGCAGCAGCCGGGCGGCCAGGGCACCTCATCTGGCGGCGACCGCCGCTTCGTGCCGGTGTTGGCACGAGCAGCGGTCGCAGTCGGCATCGCCGGCTTGTTCATCGAGACGCATGAGGATCCCGACAACGCCCCTTCGGACGGCCCCAACATGGTGCCGCTGAAGGACTTTGCGGCTCTCGTCTCCGAGCTGATGGCCATCGACCGCGTCGTCAAGAAGACGGCGCGATAGACCAGGAGCGACGATCTGAGCCGGAATCGGCGCGTTCCGGCGCGCCGGTTCGACATCGAACGTCGAGGCTATCAGTTCGGGAGGGCAGGACGAGAGGGCAGGCCGAGATATCAGGTCACTTGGCCTGGGCTGTGATCACGGCCGAGGTTGGCACAAGCGAGCGATCAGGACGTGCGCGCCGGCGCCTGGACGACCTTCATCCGGCCAGCTCCGTTGCCGCGCATAGCGACGGCACCGTTGCAGTCCCTGGCCGAGCAGAACGAACCGTCCCACTTCAAAGGAGCGACATTCACGGCGGCATAAGCGGCAATGGTGGTAAAAAGGCTCAACGTCGTGGCGCAAGCCAAAACGCCGACGGAACGTATCATAAGTTCGCAACTCATGGACACTTCCTCGCACGCACACTGGGTTTCTTGTCGAGTGCACCCGGGCGGCCAGTCGGCAGACTTGGGAGAGTGGGGAGAGCTGGGAGCCGGTGCATGTTCATGGTGCGGCAAGGTCGGTAAACAACCCGTTAAGGTTGCCAGGATGTAAACGCGCCACCCTCGAAAAATCGCCCCGCACGCGTCAAATCCACTCGGCACACACCTCTGTCATGAAACAGATCCACTCCGCTCGACGGCGTCGTTCACACCGGAGGAGTCCGCAGAGTGGAAAGCAGTACAGAGATGTTGGAACGCTGCGGTTCAGCGGTAGTTTGGATAGGATATCACGATGGGCAGCATCACCCTTGAGCAAGCCGTCTGGCTGCTCGCCGCCGCGGCCATCGCAGCGCCCCTGGCGAAGATGCTCAAGATCGGCAGCGTCCTGGGATACCTGCTCGCCGGCGTGCTGATCGGTCCGTTCGGCATCGGCAAGATCTTCAGCGAGAATTCCGCCGAGAACCTGCTGCACATCGCCGAGTTCGGCGTGGTTCTGCTGCTGTTCCTGATCGGCCTGGAGCTGCGCCCCCGCCGCCTCATGACCATGCGCACAGCGATCTTCGGCCTGGGCGGCGCGCAGGTCGCCGTCACGGGCGTCGTCATTTCCTTCATCGCTCTGGCGGTCGGCCAGCCGTTCCTGCCGGCGCTGTTCATCGGCCTCGTCCTGTCGCTGTCCTCGACCGCCTTCGCCCTGCAGGTCATGGAGGAGCGCGGGGAACTGACCACCAAGCACGGCCGGCTCGCGTTCGCGGTCCTGCTGTTCCAGGATCTCGCCGCCATTCCGCTGATCGCTTTGACGCCCTTGTTCGCGGTTGCCGTCGTCGGCACGGCCGCCAAGATGGACATCATGGCCGCGATCCGCGCGCTGCTGACGATTGCCACGGTCATCGTCGTCGGCCGCTTCCTGATCGACCGCATGCTGCGCGTGATCGCACGAACGAAAGTGCGCGAGGCGATGACCGCCGCCGCGTTGCTTACCGTCGTCGGTGCCTCCCTGGTCATGACGAAGGCCGGGCTTTCCCCATCGCTGGGCGCATTCCTTGCCGGTGCCCTGCTCGCCGAATCCTCCTACCGCCACCAGCTCGAAGCCGACATCCAGCCATTCGAGGGTCTGCTGCTCGGCATGTTCTTCACCGCCGTCGGCATGTCGCTCAATCTGGAGCTGATCCTGACCGAGCCGCGCATGATCGTCGCACTGGTTCTGATGCTGGTAGCGGTCAAGATCACCGTTCTCTACGGGCTCGGCCTATGGCAGGGGCTCGAATCTTGGGCCGCGCGCCGAATGGCGATCTCGATCAGCCAGGGCGGCGAATTCGCGTTCGTGCTGCTAGCGGCCGGCGTGGCGGCGGGCGTGATGACCCGCCACGTCAGCGAGCCTCTCGAGGTCGCCGTCACCTTGTCGATGGCGATGACACCGCTGCTGCTGATGATCGACGACGCGCTGTCCCGCCGAACGATGATCGCCCCCGCGTTCGTCGCCCCGCCCCCCGAGGAAGCGCACGTCATCATCGCCGGCTTCGGCCGCTTCGGCCAGATCACCGCCCGCGTCCTGCGCGGCAAGCGCATCCGCTTCACCGCGCTCGACATAAACCCCGAGCAGATCGCCTTGGTCGAGCGGTTCGGCTCGAAGGCCTTCTTCGGAGACGCGAGCCGCCTCGACATTCTCGAAGCAGCCCAGGCCGGCAAGGCCAAGGCACTCGTACTCGCCATCGACGACGTCGACGCGTCCCTGCGCACCGCGCGCATCGTGCGCGAGCATTTCCCCGCTCTGCCGATCTACGCCTGGGCTCGGAACCGCAACCACGTGCATCAGTTGATGAACATCGGCGTCAAGGTGATCCGCCGCGAAACATACCTGTCGGCGCTCGATCTAACGCGACAACTGCTGCGCGGCATCGGCATGCCCGAGCCCGAGGTGCGCTCCACCGTGGAAACCTTTGCCCGGCACGACGAGCGCCGGCTGACCGAGCACTACAGTTTCTACACCGACGACGAGAAGATGATGGAACTCGCCCGCAGCGACGCCGACATGCTGGCCAAGCTGTTCGCCGAGGATCAGGCGGCGGAGAACGAGGCCACATCCGCCGAAATCGCTTCGGATACCAAGCCCAGAAAGGCCAGGGCGCGAGGCTGACGGGCGCGCGATCCCCGCACCATCTTGTCGTCCCACTCGTCGGCAACCCTCACCTGAGGTTGACATGAACGCCGTCAGACGGCCACTTGGCCCCGTAATGCATGGCCGCAGGTATGGCCGCGATCGCGCCGGGCCTTGGAGCGAAGACAGATGAAGCGCATCATATGCGTGGGGCATGCCGCCATCGACCGGATCTACCGGATCGACGAATTCCCCGCGAAGCCGACCAAGATCCGCGCCCTGGAGCACCTGGAAGCGGGCGGCGGCATGGCCGCCAACGCCGCCGCCACGATCGCCCGCCTCGGCGGCCAGGTCGAGCTGTGGAGCCGGATCGGCGACGACGACAACGGCGTCAAGATCCGCCGCAGCCTGACCGCGGCCGGCGTCGACACCCGCTATGTCCAGCCCTTCGAAGACAATCGCTCCTCCACCTCCGTGATCCTCGTCGACAGCCGGGGCGAGCGGATGATCGTCGGCTCACGCGACGTCAACATGCCCTCCGCCACGCATTGGCTGCCGCTGGAACGGATCGACGAGGCCGGCGCGGTGCTCTCCGATCTGCGCTGGCTGGAGGCGACCCGCGTCGCGTTCACGGCTGCGCGAAGAACAGGCGTACCGACGGTGCTGGACGCCGACCTCGGCAACCGCGAGGCCATGTCCGAGCTGCTTGCGCTCACCGATTACGCGATATTCTCCGAGCATGCGCTGGAAGAGTTCGCCGCCGAGGAGGCGATCGAGGACCGGCTGCGCCGCGTCGCAGCCCTCGGCCCCAAGCATGCCGGCGTGACGCTCGGCGCAAAGGGCTATGTCTGGCTCGAAGGCGGCGCCCTCGAGCGGTTCCCCGCGTTCCCCGTCGATGTCGTCGATACCACCGGCGCCGGCGATGCGTTCCACGGCGCGTTTACCCTGGGTGTCGCCGAAGGCCGCCAGATCCGCGAGATCGTGCGGCGTGCCTCGGCGACGGCTGCGCTCAAATGCACGCGGCTCGGCGGCCGCGCGGGCCTGCCGTCGATCGACGAACTGGCGACGTTCCTGCTCTCGCATCCGACAGCCCGCAAAGCGTAGCATACGAAATCCCGGCGGCGCATCGTGACCGCCATCCGACAAATAAGCCGTTACGGGAGGAAACCCATGCATTTCTCGAGCAAACTGACTCGTGCGCTGGCTATCGGTGCTGCCCTGCTCTCCACAGCGGCTCAGGCGCAAGGCTACCCTGAACGCCCGATCCGGTTGCTGATCGGCTTCGCACCGGGCTCCTCGGCGGACGTGTCCGCGCGCATCGTCGCCGATCAGATGGGCAAGAGCCTCGGCCAGCCGGTCGTGGTTGAAGTCCGCGCGGGCGCATCGAGTAACATCGCCGCCGAGGCGACAGCGAAGGCAGAGCCCGACGGCTACACGCTGTTCCTGGGCTCGGTCGCCAACGTCATCAGCCGCGGCATGAAGCAATCGGGCTCGCTCGACATGGGCAAGGATCTTAAGGCCGTCGGCCTCATCTGTGCGGTGCCCAACATCCTGGTCGTGAACCCCACCGTGAAGGCGACGACAGTCAAGGAACTCATCGCCTACGCGAAAGCGAACCCCGGCACGCTCAACTACGGCTCGCCCGGCCCCGGCACCATTCCGCATCTCTCCGGCGAGCTGTTCAACGTGATGGCAGGTGTCTCGATGGTGCACGTCCCCTACAAGGGGACGGCGCAGGCAGCGCAGGACGTCGTCGGCGGCACGCTGCAGGTGATGTTCGCGCCGTCCTCGACCGTGCTCGGCCTGATCGAAGGCAAACAGGTCCGCGCACTCGGCTGGACGATCACGACGCGCGGCCCCTCGCTGCCCGATTTGCCGACGGTTGCGGAGGCGGGCCTGCCGGGCTTCGACACCTCGATCTGGTTCGGCCTCAACGCGCCGCCCGCCACCCCCGACACAATCACGGCGAAGCTCGGCGCAGCGGTCGTCGCCGCCGGGAAGAGCGAGACCGTCGCAAAGGCCTTCCGCGCGCAAGGCATCGAACCGCTCTCCGGCGGCCCCGCCGAATACGCCAAGTACATCGCCGGCGAAACCACCAAGTGGAACAAGATCGTCGTGAAGGCCGGACTGGCGAAGTAGATCTGTCAGACCCGCAGGGTCTGACACCGACGTTCCCGACGTCCAAGGACAAGAGACAAAAAACTGGCGGTCTGGCGGGTGTCCCGCCAGCGGAGCACGAGGCTGGCCTCGTTCGCGGCCTCGCCGCGAATTCTTCACGTGCCGCCATCATTGACCTATCATCCGGCATGGGGTCAGACCCGCAGGGTCTGACCCCG
>CAMDMH010000068.1 GCA_945901835.1 Devosia equisanguinis
ATGGCTCCCGGGTCGCCGCCGCTGGCTGCGTTACCGCTAGCGCAACCCGATAGAGCAACGCCGGCCAGCACCACGGCCGCGAGCTTGAATGCAGTTGTCTTCAGTCCCACAATGAACTCCACTGGCATTAGGCCAGACCGATGAAGAGACGCCAGTTCGTGAGCGTTCGTTCCATACGGACTAACGAGTTACGCGCCGACTGAAGCGGCAGACTGTTCGAGAAGCGCCCAGCGCCGACCAGACCGACAGCTTAACGGAACGAGCTTGATCCGCAAAACAGGCGCTCGGATGGCGCTGGTTGATTACGCGATCAGCGCGTCGCGTTAGTCACAGCCGATGCGGCTGCTGACTTGGCGACGGGTGCCTCTGCCTTGGCTGCGGGCGCCACGACGGCATCCGGAACCGCCGCGCTGCGCGGCAGCGTCGAGCACTTCGACTGGAACTCGCCGTTGGCCTTGTTGAGCTGGCTCGCCTTGGCAAGATCACCCGACGTCATCTTGTACTTCTTCGCCGCTGCGCGATCGACTTTGTCGGCAACGCCTTCACGGCGCAGCGTGTCGATTTCGAGGGCGAGATTCCCGCAGGCTGGATCGACGCGCTGGGCTTGAGTCTGCGCGACCGACGAGGTCGTGACGTCTGACGATCCATTGCCTCCGAACATGTCGAGACCACCGGCACAACCGGCGAGACTGACCGATCCGATGACGGCAAGAGCGGATACGCGAAGTTTAGAGTACATGGTGGGCACTCCCCAAAAATTGATGAATTCCCCGAGGTTCCGACACAAGAGAACATGCAGAACTGTTCCTCGCATACGGCCTGCGCCCAACCCCAAGCAAGCCGACATCGGGTGCGTAGCACTAAGCCCCGGTGGACAACTAGATACCCGACCGTGATTGTGCGGCGCGGTTGCCGTTGGGCCACATTTGGAATGCCGCTAACGCTCTGACTTGCCTATCAAACAAGGCGCGTCACCGAGAGCCTGTCGCACACATGTACCAAATGGCCGAGGCAGCGTTCTGCGCTGGCCCGGCCGGATGATGCGGTGTCGTGATGCGGCGCGGGAACGAGCACTGGCCCGTCAGACCAGCATGCGCACGGGGTCTTCGAGGAACTGCTTGAACGCGTTCAGCAACTCGGCACCGAGCGCACCGTCGACGACACGGTGATCGCACGACAGCGTGCACGACATGATCGTGCCGACTTCGATCTGGCCGCTGGCGGACACGACAGGCCGCTTCTCGCCCGCGCCGACAGCGAGAATGGTGGCGTGGGGTGGATTGATAACCGCATCGAACGACTTGATCCCGAACATCCCGAGATTGGAGATCGACGTCGTGCCCCCCTGATACTCGTGCGGGGCGATTCGCTTCTTGCGGGCGCGGTCGGCCAGATCCTTCATCTCGTTGGAGATCTCTCCTAGCGTCTTTAGTTCCGCGTGGCGGATGACCGGGGTGAACAGCCCCCCTTCGATGGCGACGGCGACGCCGACGTCGGAATGCCTGTGGCGGAGCATGCCGCCCTCGGTCCAAGACGCGTTGGCCGCCGGCACCTGCTGCAGCGCCAGCGCGAGGCCCTTGATGATGAAGTCGTTGACCGAGAGCTTGAAAGCGCGCGGCCCCGTCTTCGGCGCCGCAGCGTTGATCCGCTCGCGGGCGCGCAGAAGCTCGTCCAACCGAACGTCGAGCGACAGGTAGAAATGCGGGACCGTCGATTTCGACTGGGTGAGACGCTGCGCTATGATGCGGCGCATGCCGTCGTGCGGGATCACGTCGTAGGAGCCCTGCTCGTACAGCGCGAGGATCTTGTCGTCGGCCATCGGAGCAACGGCCGGAGCCGTCGCGGGGCTCTGGGTCATGGCTGTCGATGGCGGCGATGCGGATGCGGTCGCCGGCCTTGAGCCACGGGCTGCGGCTTCGATATCGCGCTTCACGATACGGCCGTGCGGGCCGGAGCCCTTCAGTCCATTGAGGGCGATCCCGGCGTCCTTGGCGAGACGACGCGCGAGAGGGGAGACGGCAACGCGGTCGCCGGCGTGGCCGTTCATGACCGGTGCGGCAGCAGTCGCTGGGGCTGGTGCCGGGGCTGCCGTGGGGGCTGGCTTTGCCTGAGGGGCAGGCGCTGCGGGTGCCACAGGCGCTGCCGCAGGCGCAGTTGGCGGAGCTACTGCCGGTGGAGCCGCCGATGCCGCGCCGGCGGTCTCGCCATCCATGAGAAGGACGGCGATCGGCGTATTGACCTTCACCTTCTCGGTGCCCTCGGCGACCAAGATCTTCGCGACGACGCCCTCGTCGACGGCCTCGACCTCCATCGTCGCCTTGTCGGTCTCGATCTCCGCGATCACTTTACCCGACTTGATGTGCTCGCCTTCCTTGACGAGCCACTTGGCGAGCTTGCCCTCCTCCATCGTGGGGGACAGCGCGGGCATCAGGATTTGCGTGGGCATCTTTGGTGTCTCGGGCTTGCGTTCTTGTTGTGGTCTGAGAATGCCACTACGATGTCGTCGCGGGGCTCGTCCGCGGGACCCAGTGTATCCCGATCGCAGGGTGAGCGTCATGGACCACTGCTATACGACCTATATGCTTGCGAGTAAGCCGAGAGGAACTGTTTACATCGGCGTCACGAATGACATCATCGGTCGCATCGATCGGCACCGCTCCGGAATGGGCTCTGTATTCACGAGAAGGTACAGCGTCGACGTTCTCGTCTGGTACGAGTTGTTCGCCGATATCCGAGACGCGATCCAGCGCGAGAAGACGATGAAGGAATGGCCGCGCGCCTGGAAGATCAACTTGGTCGATCGTGACAATCCGCACTGGATTGATCTCTACCCGACTTTGCCTGGAGTTCGTGCGGCTCCAACAAACTGGCTCGAGCAGGCCAACAGAAGGGCTGCACGAGAGCCAGAAATCTAACCTGTCATCCCGGGGCTCGTCCCCGGGATCTACCTCTCGGATCCACGCGCCGTTCGATGCATCACACAGCGCTCTGAAAATTGACCTGGGTGGGTGATGCGCCATGGTTCCCGGGGACGAGCCCCGGGATGACAAAACTTTGATTGTTGGGGCGAGGGGCACTGATCAGAACCCCTTCTTGTCGAGCGCTAGCTCAAGCTTCATGACTGCTTCATCCTCGCCGCGCTCAAAGTCGATTGAGGTGGCACCGGTTATGGCCTGGGTTGGGCCGTAATCTCGCGATCTCAAGCGACCGTCATCGCAATCGGGCATCATACTACCCGATGCGCTACGACCGACGTGACCTGCGCCGAGATGGCGACACGGTGAGATGCGCATGATACTCACCTTACGACGCGTGCTTGAGCGGTCAGATAGAAAAATACCCCGAGGCTAGCGATCAGAACCACCACCGTTCCAAAAGACCATATGAAGTTCCTCCGCCAAACGACGGCCTTCGAATGGAACTCCAATTTCCCGTCCCGCAGTATTGTTCGTGTGATTTCAGAATCACCCCTGAATATAAGTGCCAAGCGATAGCTGCGTGCTTCGCTTGAAGACAGATGTCGAGCGGCTGCTTGAGCGTAGCGGGCCATCGCGATTATCGACCAAATCGCAAGCCCAATTGCGATTTGGAAGCCGAGACCAGAGGCCCACAGAATCTTCTCGGGCAGTCTAGGCATAACAAACGCCCTTCGCCGCCTGCACTACCTGATCTACGGTCGGCAGGGCGAGCTTTTCGAGGTTCGCAGCGTAGGGCATCGGAACGTCGGCGCCAGAGATCTTGGCGGGCGGGGCATCGAGGTGGTCGAAGCAGTCGATCGCGGCGCGGGCGCAGATCTCGGAGCCGACCGAGCAGACCGGCCATGCTTCTTCGATCGTGACGATGCGGTTGGTCTTGCGGATCGACTTGAATATCGTCTCCATGTCGAGCGGCCGGAGCGTGCGCAGATCGATCACCTCGGCCTCGATGCCGTCCTTGGCGAGGATTTCGGCAGCGGCGAGCGCGTACTGCATGCCGCGTGACCAGGATACCATCGTGACGTGACGCCCTTCACGGACGATGCGGGCCTTGCCGATCGGCACGAGATAGTCGTCCATCTTCGGGACCGGACCGGCGATGCCGTAGAGGATCTCGTTCTCGAGGCAGAGTACGGGGTTGGCGTCGCGGATGGCGCTCTTCATCAGGCCCTTGGCATCGGCCGGGTTCGACGGCGCGATCACCTTGAGGCCGGGAACATGGGCGTACCAAGCCGAATACTCCTGGCTGTGCTGGGCGCCGACGCGGGCAGCTGCACCATTGGGGCCCCGGAACACGATCGGGCAGCCCATTTGACCGCCGGACATGTATAGCGTCTTGGCGGCAGAGTTGATGATCTGGTCGATCGCCTGCATGCCGAAGTTCCAGGTCATGAACTCGACGATCGGGCGCAGACCGCCCATGGCAGCGCCCACGCCGATGCCCGCGAAGCCCTGCTCCGTGATCGGGGTGTCGATGACGCGCTTGTCGCCGAACTCTTCGAGCAGGCCTTGGCTGACCTTGTAGGCACCTTGGTACTGGGCGACTTCCTCGCCCATCAGGAACACGTCCTTGTCGCGACGCATCTCCTCGGCCATCGCGTCGCGCAGCGCCTCGCGCATGGTTATCGAGACCATCTCCGTTCCCGCGGGGATGGCAAGATCCTGCAGCGTTGCCACAACGGGCGCCACGGGGGCTGCGGCTTGTGCCGGAACGGTGGCCGGTGCGGATTTGGCTTGTGGCGGGGCAGCAGGCTGGGCCGCTGGCGCAGGTGTGGCCGAGGCCATTTCTCCTTCACCCAGGATGATCGCGATGGGCGTGTTGACCTTCACGCCTTCGGTGCCGGCGGGCACGAGCAGGCGATCCACCTTCCCCTCGTCTGCCGCTTCGACTTCCATCGTCGCCTTGTCGGTTTCGATCTCGGCGATCACCATGCCCGATTTGACAATGTCGCCTCCTTTGATCAACCACTTGGCGAGCTTGCCTTCCTCCATTGTGGGCGACAGGGCTGGCATCAGGATCTGGGTGGGCATCGGCCTGGCGTTCCTCGGCTTGGGCTACTTCGTGTAGGTCGATCGGCTATTCGTTGACTGTGAAGATGACGGCGCGGCTGCGTTCGGCTGCCCGCTTGTAGAATTCGGCGAGGGCGTGGATTTCGTCGACGACGGCAACCTGCATATTGGCGACGCGCGGGCCGCTGTAGTCCTTGCGCTCGACGAGACCGGCGCGCGCCCAGATCGCATCGTCCCGGATGCGGGACAGTGCACTGGCGATGTGCCGTACGAGTTCCTGATCCTTGTAATCCATGCTGTAGAGATTTGGAACGCCGAGGGGTAAGCCGCCCAGGACAGCCTTGGCTTCCGCCGACGCTCCCTTGATCGGCGCCGCGCTCGAGCCATGCAGGCAGAAGTGAACGGGTATCCACATCTCCCCAAGAACGCACAGCCACTCCTCATCCCAGCGTTCCTCGACGACGTTGGCGACCCAGGACACGCGGGGCCGCGCTTCGGGGATCGCCAGGAGATGACGTTCCTCGGCGTTGTCCAGTGCGAAGAGGACCCCCGAGCCGGGCATGACGTTCCGCCGTCCAATTCATCGGGCTGCGCGTGGCTTTCCAACGCAACCCTTCCCCTTAGGGATCAGTTGACGATATCGGTCCACAGCTCGCTGGCATCGGGCTCGGGATCCGTCTGGGCGAACTCGGCTGCACCCGTGACGATCTCGCGAACCTGCGCATCGATCCGCTTCAGGTCGTCCTCGGTCATCCAGCCCCGTTCAAGCAGGCGAGCGCGCACGCGCTCGATCGGATCGCGCTCCTCGCGGACCTTGTCGACCTCCTCGCGGGTGCGGTACTTCGCCGGGTCCGACATGGAATGCCCACGGTAGCGGTAGGTGAGCATTTCCAGGATGTAGGGGCCGTTCCCTGCCCGAACCGAGTCAGAAACGCGCTTCCCCGCGGCGGTCACTGCGCGCACGTCCATGCCATCGACCTGCTCGCCGGGGATGTCGAAGGATCGGCCACGCTGGGAAAAATCGGTCGTCGCGGCGGAGCGCTCGATCGATGTACCCATGGCATACCGGTTGTTCTCGATGACGAAGATCAGCGGCAGGTGCCAGAGCTTGGCCATATTCATGGTCTCGTAGACCTGGCCCTGGTTCGCCGCTCCGTCGCCGAAGTAGCACCAGCAGACGTTGTCGTTGCCGCGGTACTTGTTGACGAAGGCGAGGCCGGCGCCGAGCGGCACGGACGCGCCCACGATACCGTGGCCACCGTAGAAGTTTTTCTCCTTGGAGAACATGTGCATCGAGCCGCCTTTGCCGCGGGAGTATCCCCCGCGCCGGCCGGTCAGCTCGGCCATCACGCCTTTGGCGTCCATGCCGCACGCGAGCATGTGACCGTGGTCGCGATACGTCGTTATCACTTGATCGCCCTGCTTCGATGCCATCTGCAGGCCGGTTACGACCGCCTCCTGCCCGATATAGAGATGACAGAAGCCGCCGATGAAACCCATGCCGTAGAGCTGGCCTGCCCGCTCTTCAAAGCGGCGGATCAGGAGCATCTCGCGGTAAGCCTGGATCTCCTTCTCTTTCGGCAGTTCAGGGATCTGGGCTGGAGCCGGAACGGGGCTCGTCTTCGAAACTTGATTGCCGCTGGCCGCAAGCGCCATATGGTCCTCCTGAGCGGTCGCCGGTTGCGAACACCATGAGATCCACCGGCCCTTGGGAATAGAAGGGGGCGATGGGCGGCGCTCGCGCTGACTTCTCGTGTGGGGCCAAGCCCCCCAATAAGTCAAGTTCGACTGCAAGGTCTTTGAGCGGATGAGGCGATCAGGGAGCAGCCCTGCTCAAGGAGGAGCCATGGGCTGCCAGCGTTTCGCGCAGAACGATCCTGTCACCGGAACGAATCATACCCAGCGCACTCCGCGCAACCTCTTCCACGGCATCGGGAGCAGGGGGATTCGGGCGCAGCGCTGCCACGTCCTGGCGCAATCGAGTTCGCACCGCCTCGAGAACGGCCACCTCCCGATCGAGATCACTCGATCGGGAGATCAGCCGGTCCTTGGCGATGAGACCATGGGTACCGAACACACCGTGATGTGCGAAGTATGCAGTCGCGAGCAGCGAGCCAAGCAACACCAATGGCAGCCGCCCGGGCATCTTCGTCGTACGGTTGGTTTTGGGACGCAGCACGGGAGAGATCTGGGTTACGCAGGTGACTTGAGAATGACCTTACCCCCCAACACTTAAGCGCTCGTAAAGGGGCGCGCCATTTCTGCACCCGGGACGAGTTTTGATGCAGTTTCACAGGCGCCTCATCCCGGGCCGCTGGTGGTCCTGCCGTGTGATCAGAAGTCCCTCATGTCGAGGGTCGGCGCCCGCTCGTACTCATTGGGCCAAGGCAGATCCGTGTAGTCCTGTTGATAGGCGGCGTGCCGGGTGAAGTAGGGGTCGAACAGATGGCCACGGGCCAGCGCACACATGTCGGCGCGGCCCGACGCCAGCATCGCGTTGATGTCGCCGTGGCTCGCCATCGCGCCGACGTTCATCGTGGTGATCTTCAGCTCGTTGCGGACCTGATCGGAGAATGTCGCCTGATAGAGACGCCCCGCCGTGGGGCGAACACCGACGACGCCGCCGGTCGAGACGGACAGAATGTCGTTGCCCGCATCGCGCAGTATGCGGCCGATCGAGATGGCGTCCTCGATCGTGGTTCCGCCCTCCATCCAGTCGTAGGCGGAAATCCTGACGCAGGTCGGCTTGTCCTGAGGCCAGGCTGCACGCACGGCCTCGAACACCTCCATGGGGAACCGCAGCCGGTTGGCCAGGGAGCCGCCGTAGTGATCGGTGCGCTGGTTGGCGAGCGGGGAGATGAACGTCGACAGCAGGTAGCCGTGCGCGAAGTGCAACTCGAGGAAATCGAAGCCGGCCTGGTCGGCCATGCGCGTGGCGTTGGCGTAGGCTTCGACGAGGCGGTCCATGTCCGCTCGCGTCATTTCGCGCGGGGGCACGCCATCCTTGACGAAGGGGATCGCCGAGGGCGCGAGCAGCGGCCAGTGCGGCCCCTTCGGCGCGGCGCGATCCCATGGCCGGGGCTCGCCGCCTTTGCGGCCGGCGTGTCCGAGTTGTATCCCGATCTTGGAGTCCGACTTCGCATGGATGAAGTCCGTGACGCGCTTCCAGGCCGGGACGTGCTCCGGCTTGTACATGCCCGCGCAGTAGGCGCTGATGCGGCCTTCCGGTGAAACGTCGGTCATTTCCGTGATGATGAGGCCGGCTCCACCGACCGCGCGGCTGCCGTAGTGGACGAGGTGGAAATCTCCGACCGTGCCGTCCTTGTCGACGGCGTTATACATGCACATCGGCGACATCGCGATGCGGTTGGGGATTGTCAGTCCGCGCAGCGTGATCGGCGTGAACATCGGCGGCGGCGGCCGGTTGGTCTTCGAGCGCGCGCCACCGGCCAGACGGATCTCGACGGCTTCGGTGAGGTCGGGGGCGAGGCCGCGCATGTTCTCGTGATTGAGGCGCAGGCTGCGCGTCAATAGCGAATAGGCGAACTGGGCCAAGTCCATTTCGATGTAGCGGTCGGCCCGTTCGTACCACGTCAGGCTTCCACTCGACGCGCGCTGCATGCTTTCGGCGCGCGGCCGGCGAGCAGCCTCGAACTTGGCAAGGCCGTCAGTCACGCTGCCGCTGCCGGCGAGCGTTGCAAGCGCTTCGGCGTCTTCGAGGCCGGACCGCACGCCGAGCCCGACCGAGTGGTGCGCATTGTACGCGGCGGCGCCGAGAAGTACGCAATTGCCGCTCGTCCATGCGCCGTTGCGAACCCCGACGAACGGCTTCCAGCCGGCCTTCACCGTTAGCTGTCGAGCGCCGAGCATAGGGCCGAACATTTCGGCGACGGCAGCAAGGCTCTTCTCGTCGCCCGTGCCATCGAGGCCGGCTGCGGCGAGCACGACGGCGGGTGCCTCGACGATCAGCGTCGAGGTCGTGGCGCTGTCGGGATAGACAAACGCGTGGATCACGCCGCCGGGCATGCGCTTGAAAAGCAGCGTCGCCTGGGTGGTCGCGCCTTCGATGCCGAGCATCATGAAGCGCGTCCGGGCCTGGGTGAGCTGCGGGCGGAATTCGTTGCCCAGGCGCGCTCGCGTGACGCTCGAAGCACCGTCCGCGATGACGACGAGTTCACCGGCGCCGCTGACATCGGCTACCCCCGCCGGTGCCGCCTCGACCTTACAGCCGAGCGCGAGCGCGCGTTTCCGCAGGATCGCGACCAGCGTTTCAGCGCCGATCAGCGTGTACGAGTGGCCTGGCGCCGAAATGCTCTCACCATCGCGGATCACGACGGCGCCGGTCGTCCGTGACGCCGCCGCCAGGATCTCAGCGCCTATGCTCTCGTCCTGCAGTTTCAGCTCGGGCTTAACGGGGTTGGCGAGAATATGCGGCGTGGCGCCTCGCCGGTCGGGTGCGCCGGTATCGAAGATGGTGATGTCGTGGCTGGCGTCACGGCCTTTCATCAGGCAGGCGAAATAGAGCCCAGCCGGATCGGTGCCGATGATTGCGATCTTCATGCGAACGTTCCACGATTGGCTCCGGCCGCGGCACGGAGGCGATTGACCGGCGCCAAGGTTATCACGCCGAGTGGTGTGCTCAAACCGCAGGCAGCCCGGCATCGACGGCGATGCGATGCCGCGAGATGGATTGCGCAAGGCTGTCGCCTTCCGGATCGGCGAGTGCTGCCTCGCGTGCTGCGCGGACGGCCGCCGCTGCGCCCGCGGGCACAACGGATTGATCGAGAGCGGGCACGACGAGATCGCCGACGATGCGACCGCAGTTCGTCTGGCCGCGAAGGTGAGTTTCGCCATAGCCTTTGATGAGGCGCCCGAGTTCCGCGACCTCCCGTGCGAGCGCGATGTCGCCCTTGCGCGCGGCGCGGTTCACGAGTTGCAGCCAAGCCTCGATCCCCGACTGCTCGATCTCGTATCGGAAGGTTCGCGGGCGCCAGGGCTTGAGCCGCGCCAGCAGCCATACGCGCAGGTAGCCTGTGATGGTCGTGGTCTTGACCTTCATGCCGATGTGCACGGCACCGAGCCGCTTGCTCTTTTCTGCGCGGCGCAGAATGCCGCGGGCGGGACGCGGGGGCAGGATGTCGGCGATCTCCCTG
>CAMDMH010000069.1 GCA_945901835.1 Devosia equisanguinis
CGAGCCGGCGCCGAAGGGTAGCACGAACTTCACCGAACGCTGCGGCCAGTTCTGAGCGCTGGTGGCTGTCGATCCGATCGCTACACACAGCACTGCCGAAACGGCGCCGAGCACCCGTGCGCGCGTGATCTTCATCGAACTTCCTCTCCCTTTTTGTTAGGTTCTTCGTCGGGTCGCGCTGCGCGTGAAGCGCCCTACGAGCGCTTCTTTCCTGACTTTGCCGCGCCGCCCGGCACCGTGATCGGATCGACCTTCACGGGCCGGTTCTCGGCAACCGATTTTGTGATCGCCTCGAGCGTAGCGGCATTAGCGATCTTCTGTTCGTCGGTGAACATGTACGTGCCCTCGCCCTGCGATGCCCGCGCGAACGTTTCGAGGTTCAGGCGAACCGTATCCTCCCACTGATACTCCTGACTCCACTTGCGCCCGTCACGCCATTCCACGCGAAGCCGCGAAGCGCCTGGCGTATCGGGATGCGTGTCGTACACGACATCCGCCCAACCCTCCGAGCCATAGACCAGATACGTGATGCGGTGGTGCGTCACGAGGATCGCGTTGATGTAGCTCGTCACGCCGCTCTGGTGGCGAAGAAGCGCCGACACGACGTCGCCGTTGTCCTTGTAGGCGACCCGCGCGGATGTCATCGCATAGGCTTCCGCGACCGGTCCGAACAGATCGATGAACGCATCCGACAGATGGATGCCCATCGCCGTCATGCCGGCCGCCGGCGCATCCTTCGGCGATGTCCGCCAATCGCCTTGCGGAACGTTCGCGAGCTTGTCGTGATTGAAGCAAGCTTCCGCGTGCATGATCGTGCCGAGTTCTCCCGACTTCACGATCCGCCGCAGCTCCGTCATGGCAGGCTCGTAGCGCCGCTCGTGCCCGATGCCGAGAGACACGCCGGCCGCCTTGCAGGCTGCAACGGAAGATTCCGCATCCACCCGCGTCAATGCCAGCGGCTTCTCGCAGAACACGTGTTTGCCGGCCTTCGCCGCCGCCGCGATCTGCGACGTATGCATCGAATGCGGCGTCGCGAGCAGCACCGCCTCGACGTCCTTGGAGGCCAGCGCCGCCTCGAAACTCGAGGCATATGGCACGTCGTGCTCGCGCGCGAAACTCTCCAGCTCCGTATTCTGATCAACGGCCAGCACCAGCCTGATGTAGCGCGAGCCCTTGGTTCGACGGATGATGTGCTTTCCCCACCATCCCATGCCGATCACGGCGGCTTTCAGCATTCGTTTTCCTCCGTACATTCTTCGTAGGTTGGGTCAAGCGGAGCGCGACCCAACATTCAACGGCCTACGCTGCACATCGGGTCGCGGGCGAAACGCCGTTGAACCAACCTACGACTAAATCCTGATCTCACCGAGGTTGACGCTCACGCCGAGCGTCACGCTCTTCGTCGCCCGCCGCCCCGCGTGTACGATATCGACGGTGTATTCGCCCGATCCTTCCGGCAGACGGTCGAGTTTGAAATCACCGTAGTTGTCGGTCGACACCTTGGCGATTTCGTTGCCGTCCTTCATCAGCCTCACGACCGCGCCATCCACGCAATCGACGACGCCGCCTTTCTCCTCGGAAACCGAGCCGCCGATGAACGCGGTCGTATAACGCCAGAGGTTCTTGTAGTAGACGCGAGGCTTCGTGCCATGCTCGGGATTCATCACCTCGAGCTTTTCCGCCTTCACCTTCTGCGTCATCTCCTCGTCGTCGAGCTTCACCACCTGCATCGCCGCCGTCGGGCAAGATTGCGCGCCGCGCGTCTTCTCCCAGCCGCCATCGAGCAGATGCGCATCGAACGGCCATGCTTGCGGCAGCGACAATTCCTCGTTCCACCAGATGTGACCGTAGGGACAGGCATCGACGAGCTGCTTCTGGCCCTTGGCCTTGACGGGATCGATGATCACGATCCCGTCGTCGCGCTTGGTGATCGCGCCACCCGTCGCCTTCTTCATGCACGGCGCGTCGTCGCAGTGGTTGCACATCGTCGGCACGAACGCGATGTCGATCATCGGAACCTGTCCGCGCTCCTTGGTCAGGATGCGCAACCAGTTGTGCCCGTTGCGCGGCATCGGCGCCGACACGCCCGGCCATTCGTTGCCGACGTATTCGTCCATCGTCGCCAGCGTGCACAGATTGCAGTTCGTGCACTCGGCCACGTCGATGATGAGATTGTATTTGGACATTTGTACTTTGTCTCTCTTTACGCCGTAGGCTGGGTCAAGCGCAGCGCGACCCAGCTTTCCGGATGCTACGTTTGTGTGGTGTCCTCATTCGAAAGACCTATCCCACTCGGGCAACTGCGGCTTCTCATCTGAGCCCCAACCCGCCTCATAAACGCCCTCGGCAACCCATGCTGCAAATGACGAATGCGGCCAATTCTTCGGCGCATCTGCCAGCCCATGATGCACCGGATTGAGATGAATGTAGTCAAGATGAGGGCCTAAATCCTCGTCGTCTCTGATCAGATGCTCCCAGTACCGGCGTTGCCACAGTGCCTGCTCGCCCTTGGCGAGGCGCGATGCGTTGGGATTGGTGGGTCCGTGCCGCTTCACCCAGGCCTTAGTGAAGCGTTCTTTTATCAAGCGCCACCGCGTCGGATAATCCGCGTCATGCGATGGTAGCTGCCACAAAGCATGTAGATGGGCGGGCAAAACGACTAGCGCTGCGAGTTCGAATGGATGGCGCTCTTGTACGGTCGCAATCGAGGAAGAAAGCAATTCGACAGTCTCCGCTTCAAGGAACAACTTTCGCCGTTCATGAGTAACTAACGTGAAGAAGTAGGATGCACCTTGTTCTCTCAGGCGTTTATACTTCCTCATCCTAGATACCCTGCGCCGGGAAAGCTGGGTCGCGCTACGCTTGACCCAGCCTACGTAAGCCGTCTCGTGAAAGGGAATTTACTACTTCGCCGGCACCAATTGCGCTGCCTTCAACTTGTCCCGGCGCTCCATCTTCGCGAACGTCTCGGACATATGATCGGTCTTGCCGTCCCACTTCTCGACCTGCACGAGCGAATTCGCGCCGGCCAGCGAATGCGTCGTCTTCGTCTGCGTCTTCTCCGGCGTCAGCAGATTGAGACAACCGCCGCGATCGATCGACTTTCCGGGCTCGCCCATCGGATCATAGACCGCGCAGCTCTCGTAGCCGTGGCACACGCCGCCCGGCAGCCGCTCCGTCAACCACGCCGCACAGACAACCGCGCCGCGATCGTTGAACACCTTCACCAGATCACCGTGCTTGATGCCGCGGGAAGCCGCGTCTTCCCGGTTGAGCCGCAGCGTCCAGTAGTAGTAGCCGTCCACCAGCATCCGGTGTTCCGGGATGTTGTTGAGGAACGACTTCTTGCCGTCGCCCTGCGTGTGGAAGCTGTACTTCGAGTGCGGCGTCAGAAGCTGCAGCGGGAACTTCTCGAACATCTCGCCCGAATGCGGCCCTTCCCATGACGGCTCGTACTTCACGATCGGCGGCCGCTCAGGATCGTGGAAGCGCTTCAGGCTGTTGCACTCGAACTCGAGCTTGCCCGATTGCGTCTGCAGCCCCTTGAGGTACTCCTCCGAGTAGTCGGACGGCAGCGGGTGCGCCTCCGGCACGTCCTTCTTGCGGTTCTCCCAGAACCAGCGGAACGACACCGGCGCGCGCAGCTTTTCCTTCTCCGCCGGAACGACGTAGTAGCCACGCTTGACGAAGTCCTTCCAGGAAATCACCTCGGGCAAGTCGGACCCCTCGAAGTGGCGCCGCACCCAGTCGATCTCGTTCACGCCCTCGTTGAAATAGTTGGCGAGCCCGAGGCGCTTGGCGACCTCGGTGAAGATCCAGTAGTCGGACTTCGATTCGCCCAGCGGCTCGATAGCCGGCGCCTGGAAGATGATGACGCGATGGTTGAGCTGCTGCTGGCCGTGATGGCCATAGCCGCCGAGCCCCGCCCACTCCGAGATGTCGACGCGCTCGAAGTTCGTGCACGCGGGGAAGATGATGTCGGCGAACTTCGCCTCGCCCTCGAACCAGATCGACTGGTTGACGACGAACTCGAGGTTCTCCGACTGATACATCCGCACGTGACGGTTGGTGTTGTTCATCGTGCCGATGATCGAGCCGCCGTACTTGTAGAGCATCTTTACAGGCGAGTGCCCGGCGGCCGGGTAGGTGAACTTGCCGAACTGGTGTTCGATCGACTTGCCGACCCAGCGATAGCCCTCCGCCTTGCCGTCCGCGATCGCCTCCGGCATCCAGATGCGCGGGATCTGCTGGCTGTTCGAGCTCATCGTCGGCAGCTGCGGCATGCGCTGATAGAGCTCCACCGGCATCGCAGTCTGCTCGATATCGCCGGACATGCCGCCTTCGGAGTAGCCCGGGAAGTAGAAATTGAAATCGACCGGCGTGCCCCACTGCAGATTGCCCATGTTGACGCCGGGCTTGCCGAGCCCCTGCATCGCGACGAGACACACCATCACGCGCGCCCACTGGATGCCCGTCTGATTGCGGCACGCGCCGCCGTGGCCGTTGCCCCAGCCGCCCGGTGCGAGATAGACGCGCTTTCCACCCCACTCGCGCGCGAGCGCCCGCACTTCGCGAGCCGGTACGCCCGTTTCCTTCTCCTGCCATTCCGGCGTCTTGGGGATGCCGTCTTCCTTGCCGACGAGATAGTCGCGCCACACGTCGAAACCGACCGTGTGCGTCTCGACGTACTTCTTGTCGTAGAGCCCTTCCTGAATCCACACGTACGCGATCGCCATCGCCATCGCGACCGACGTCGTCGGCTTTGGCGCGAACCACTTGCCCGGCAGGAACTGCGCACTCGAATTGTAGTACGGATCGACATGCACGACCTTGATGCCGAGCTTCGGGTCCTTCAGCCACTGGCGGCGAACCGTACCTTCCTGCGCACCATAGGAGCCCGACGTCGTCTCGGGATCGGCCGACCAGAACACGACCATGTCGCAGTTCTGCAGGCAGTCCTCGACCGTTCCATACGTTTCCGACTGGCCGACGCGCAGCGTGTGCCCCCAGTGATGCACGGCGCCCCAGTACCAGCCTTCCCAGCTGTCGGGATTGTGATGCACGCGCGTCATGCCGACCGCGTTGGAAAACCGGAACAGCGCTGAAAGATAGTAGCCGATATTGCCCCACGTGTGATGCGAGCCGTGGCTGACTGCGATCGAGCCCGGACCATACTCGAGCTTCTGCCGCTTGATCTCGTTGGCGACGATGTCGAGCGCGGTGTCCCACGAGATCGGCTCGTAGCCCGACTTGCCGCGGTTCTGTGGATTGCGTTCGCCCTTCGGATCGAAGTCGACGCGCTTCATCGGCGTCAGAAGACGATCAGGCGAATAGACGACCGACTTGTAGTTCTGCCCGTGAGGCGCGAGCGTCGTCCGCCGCGGCGGCGTCCAGTCGTGACCGCGTGCGCGGATCGTCCAGGGGCCTGGGTCCCTGTCGTCGAAGTCGATCGGCGTGATGCGCACGATCTTCTTGTCCTTGACGTAGACGAACACCGGCCCGCCGTTCGTCATGTTGCAGTAGCGCATCGAGCCGTCGGGCATCGCATTGCCCATGTCGAGGCCCAGGGTCTGCGTCAGCATGATCGTCTGCGCGACCCAGTTGGACAGATCCTCCGATCCCTCGATCGTGATCTTGAAGTCCTTCTGCGCGTTGATCTGGTTCAGCCAGTTGATCGGTGGCGTCAGCAGCTTCGCCGCGATCGACGCGTTCTTGAACGCCAGCGTCACATCGGGCCGCTCGTGCTTGCCAGCACCCGACGTCACCTGCCCGTTGTGGAACCGGAACCACCGCCCCGTTTCCTCGTCGCGAGCCAGCATCTGCAGCACCATGTTGCGCTCTTTGAGGCGCTCCCGGAACTCCGGATAGCGCCGCGCCTTGTAGTTGAGGAGCTGCGACAGCCCCCACATGATCGCGGAGAACTTTAGAGTGGCGAAAGACATGGGGCCTCCCTGAGAGTGGCGCGGGCAGCGACGCGAGAGTTGAGCCTATGCAGGCCCCGGCGTTCGCATGCCCGGAAAAAAGGAACGTTCGGTAAATTGCGCGCCGAGAGAGAGGGGGTCAAGAGCAACCGCCCCCGAGCAGACGCCTCCGCTTCGGCGAGCGACACATCAAGCCCTGAGCTTACTCGGCCCCCACAGATTGAGCGTCCGCTCCTCGTGTTTCCAGGTCCGCGCCGGCCGGTCGTAGACCACCTCGAGTTCCGCTGAAATCTCGATCCAGTTGCCGTCGGGATCGGTGACGAAGGCGAACAGGTTGTTGCCCGGCCCATGCCGTCCAGGTCCCCAATCGAGCTTGATGTGGCGGTCGCCCATGCAGTCGCACCAGTCCTTCATCACGCCCCACTCGCCGGCCTCGTAGGAATGGTGATCGACGCCCGTTCGCTCTTGGTAGAATACGCCGATCGTGTGATGCTCGTGGTTCGATCGCATGAACGTGGTCATCACCTTGCCGTCGCTCTCGCGCACGACGCAGTCCGACACCGCGAACCCTAGTTTTCCAGCATAGAAAGCCTCGAAGCGCGCTATGTCCCGCGTCGCGAACGTGACGTGCTGCAGTGGTCCCCTGAGCCCCTTCGACGGCTGATCCTCCGGCGCATGTCCGAACGCCATCACGTTCCCGTCCGGGTCCATCACGCTGAAAGCCCCGGCGTTGAACAGCCCGCCGTCGAACGGCTTCGGGGCAAGGCCCTCACGTTCCGCGCGCGCCTTTAGATCGGCGACGGCGCCCGGATCGCGCACCCCCATGCCGACGTGCACGAGGCCGTTCTTCGCGCCCTTGGATACGATCAGCCGGCGCCCTGGTCCGCGCACCAGCCATCCCGCCCCGTGCCGAACGGGCTCCCCCATGTCCAAGGTGTCCGAGTAGAACTTGGCGAGCCTTTCCGGATCGGGGCTGGTGATCGCCATGTGATGCGTATAGGCCCCGGCCTGCACCGCTGTCAGCGACATGCATGTCCTCCCGATCTGAATTCCGCCGTCTCGAGGCAGCTTGCTCCGAGGCTTCCAGTAAAAGGCACCGGCCCCAGCAACAAGCTGGAAGATCGATGGTCATCTATCGGAAAAACTTTTAGCATCAGATCCAGCTTCGCTCCACCTGGAACAACCAGAACATGGATTTCCGCCAGCTCCGTTACTTCGTGGCTGGCAGCATGGCCGCCGCGGGCCGCGCGATCCACATCTCCCAGCCGGCCCTCGGCGAGAAGATTCGCCAGCTCGAGGACTCACTCGGCGTGGCCCTGTTCGACCGGCATAGCCGCGGCGTCCGCCTTTCGGCGGCCGGCGAACGCCTGCTTGTCCACGCCGACCGCATCCTCGCCGCACTCGACGAGGCACGCGTCGATCTCGCCGGCTTGTCGAACCAAGGCCCCGTGCGCCTATCCCTCGGCCTCAATCCGACAGCGAGCCGTCTCTACGCATCCGACTTGCTCGAAGCCTTCGGCCCGTCCTCGCAAGTCCTGCTCCGGGAAGGCCTGAGCAACGAGGTCCAGGACGACGTTGCCGCCGGCCGGCTCGACGCAGGTTTCTGCTACGATCCCCCTGCCGGTCCCTATCGCGTGCTGGAGGTACGCAAAGAGCCGCTCTACCTCATCGGTCCCGAAAGCGTCGTCACAGCCAGCAAGGACATTCCATTCGCCGAGTTGGAGCGCTACTCGCTGGTTCTCGACAGCGGCCAGAACGTCGTCCGCTCCAAGCTCGACGAGGTCGCCCGCCAACGCGGCATTCAGCTCAACGTTGCTTTCGAGGTCGAAGCGGTCTTGCTCAAGCGCCGGTTGCTGCTGCGCCACGACCATTGCACCGTCGTCCCCCATGCGCTGTTCGCAGAGGAGATTTCGGCCGGCGCGCTCAATGCGCGGCGCATAGTGGCGCCGCAACTTCGGCTGAAGCTCTGCCTCGTCGTGCGACGCGATCTCCCGGCAAGCGACGCCAGATCGATCGAAACCCGCGTCCTCGCCCTAGCCGCGCCGACGCCGCCGAAAAGAACTGCCCCAAAGAATTCTCCCCGCATGAAGCCATCAGCCAAGTTCCCGACTTGATGGGTATCAATGCCTGCCGCCCCGGAAGTCGAGAGTGTCTCCCCACGCGTGGCAAAGCCGATCCGAAAACGGGAGATATCCGAATGTACAATCACATCCTGATAGCAACGGACGGTTCCGCCGTCGGCGACAAGGCCATCGAGCAAGGCTTGGAGGTCGCCAAGAAATTCGGCGCCAGGACGACGATCATCAAGGTCACCGAGATGTGGTCGGCACTCGACGTGGCCGGCCGCGACGCGCTGTCCAAGATCGAAACGTACGAGAAGGCCGCCGGCGAAGCCGCGCAGGGAGTGCTCAAGAAGGCGAAAGCCGCCGCCGACAAGGCCGGCGAGGCCTGCGAGACGATTCACGTCCCCGATCGCGTTCCCGCCGAGGGCATCGTCGGCACGGCCGAAGCCAAAAACTGCGACCTGATCGTGATGGGTTCTCACGGCCGACGCGGCATCGACAAGCTCCTGCTCGGCAGCCAGGCCCAGAACGTCCTGGCGCACACCAAGAAGCCCGTGCTGATCGCGCGCTGACGACAACCGGGGCAGATCCTGGGGGTCTGCCCCGCGCGCGTAGCGGTAAGGGGCGCTTACTTCCGTTCCCAGCCCTGCGTCCAGTATTCCGGCTTACCGGTCTCTTCGAGCACATAGAGATTGCGCACGTAGTCGGCCATCCGCCCGTAGTTGCGCCAGTCCTTGTAAGCCGGGAACGTCAGCGATTTCTGCGCCTCCGCCAGCGGAACCCCCTTGGCACGCGCAGCCTTCACCTCCGACTGCAAAGTCGTGAGAAAGCCCACGGCGTCGTCGATATCGGACTTCTTTCCGAGATCCCCGTGGCCCGGCAGATAGACGTCGACGTCCATCCCCTGCAACTGCCGAAGTACCTTGACCCAACCGTCGATCGACGGCGTATACATCAGGTTCGACACGCTCTTCGGTGTAAGCGATCCGCTCGTTGCAACCGCCTTTGCATGCGGGAAGTGGACGTAGGCGCAGCCCGGATCCTGCCCCGGTCCGGGATAGAACAACCGCACCTTGCGGCCCGCCATCTCGATCACGAGTTCGTCCTCGAACGTCTTGTCGGGCGCGACGAAACTGACCTCCTTCGGATCGAGCCCCGCCTTCTCGAAGCCCGGCACGCGGCGCTTCAGATCCTTCTCCCAGTAGCGCTCCATCAGATACTTGGCGTGCGCATTGGCGACGATGGTCGCACCTTCCTTCTTGAACTCGGAGTTGCCGAGGAAGTGGTCGCCGTGGACCTGCGTGTTGATCGCCCACTTGATCGGCTTGTCGGTGATCTTGCGGATTTCGCCGATCAGCCGCCGAGCCTGCGCGGGATGCGGTTGCGTATCAACCACCATGACACCTTCGCTGGTCGCCCAGATGATCGAGTTCGTACCGTCGTAATCGAACCAGAAATATAGATCGTCGGCGATCGTCTTCATTTGCGCAGGCGGCCCTCCGCGCTGCGCAGACGCCGGCGGTGCACTCCATACGGCGGCAACGCAAAGCCCCACGCAGAATGCCGCGCACAATACGAGACGGCGCGTCGTTGCACCAAACATGGCCGTTCCTCCGATCTGCTTCTTGGACACACGGGGGCAGACCCGCCGGGTCTTCCCCAAATCGCCGGATCAACAATTCCGGTCGAGCAATTCGATCCGCACGCCGTCCGGCGTCCGCAGGAAAGCGATGCGGGTCCCCGGGCGAACCTCGTACGGCTCCGTCGTGAACGTCACGCCCTTCGCCTTCAGGTCCGCTACGACCTTGTCGATGCCCTTCACCGTCATCCCGAAGTGATCGAGCCCCTGATACGGATTCGCTGGGTTCGGCTTGGCATCGGGCGGTAGCGGCGCGAGGAAGATCTCGACCCCACCGAGCTTCAGGTCCACGCGCGGCTTACCTTGCTGCATCGACCGGATCACTTCTGCGCCGAAAACTCGCTCGAACCACGTCGCGGTGGCCTCCACGTTCGGCGTCAGAATATGCATGTGATCGAACGTAAAGCTCATAGCGCGCGGCCTCCCGGAAGCGATGAAAAA
>CAMDMH010000070.1 GCA_945901835.1 Devosia equisanguinis
ACCGCCCAAGGCAAGCGATCTACCTGATTCGAGAATTAGGTCAGCGAGTTACGTAGATGTCGCGGAAATGAAGGCACTGAAGCAGGTATTCGAACGACGCCGCGCAATATTGGAGCACTATTTCTAATTTGTTGCAGGGGCGCGGCCTCAAGACATCTGCCGTTTATTACGAGGTGCAGGCGGTGCACGGCATGCCCGCGCACCAGACCGTCTGGCCTCCCGGGTTGGCGTTGCTCGCAGCAAGCCTCGCGTGGGTGACGGGTCTGTCGCCAGAGCGCGCGTTGGCAGTGCTGAACGCGGTGGCGCACGGAACGTCGTCGCTGCTTCTTTACTGGATCGCCACGCAGTTGCGCGGCAGCCGGTTGGCTGCGGGGTGCTTAGCCCTTGCCTATCTACTCTATGCCCCCAGCCTCGTGCAGGCGCTGTCGGGAGTGTCCGAGCCTCTGTCTGTTTTGGCGACGGTTGCCGCGGCGGCGTGCGTGACGAAGGCCTTTGCCGGCGAGGACGCGCCTGATCTGCGATGGCTGGCGGGTGCTGCCGCCTTGATCGGGCTGGGAAGTTGGGTGCGATACCAGGTGATCTTCCAGGTCGCACCGCTCGGACTGATCTGCCTGATCGCGCTGTGGCGGCGTGAAGCGTGGCTCCGCGCGGGGCTCATGTCGTCCCTCGTCGTCGCGCCGGCGGTCGTGGCGTTCTTCGCATTGCTCCTCCGCAATTGGTTGCTTGTAGGTAGTGCAACGGGGGCCAACTCGGCTGCTCGCGGTAATTCGATTGCCGAACTTGCGTTCCAGGCAAAATGGGCTGTGCTGTCGTACCTGGGTGGTGGTGCGGGTCCGCTGGATAGGCTCGCCATCGTGGTTCTTGCTGTCGCGGCTATCGCGGGGCTCGTGCTGGTCTGGCGGCGTGGTTTCGAATGGCAGGTGACGGGGCCAACTGCCAACGCCATGGTCGGAGCTTATGCGCTCACGAGTTCGCTCATCACGACCGTGATCATCGTGATCATGGCATCACGCACGACTTTCTACACTCTCGAGGGCCGCTACTTCCACGGTGCGGTGCTGCTCGGCGTGATCGCGCTCATCGCGTACTGGCCGCGTGGTTTCTGGAGGGCTGCGGATGCGCCGAGCGTCTGGGCAGGGCGCGCTTTCATGGCGGCGGGTATTGTCCTGATCCTACTGCAACTCTCGAGCCTCGCCGGCTTGATGCGGCGCGGAGGTGAGCCGGTGGCGATCCGGCAGGTTTTGACGACGCCTTACGAGGGGCGCGCGCTGGCTGACTTCCTGCGCGCCAGCGGTAGTGCGTCGTCTCCGCTCATGTCCAATCAATCGCAGTTGCTGCATCTGGTGCTGGGGGTTCCGACGTTCAGCGTGCCTGAACGGCGCCTGACGCCTCGTGTCTGGAGTGGCAACGAGATCATTGAGGCCGCGCGCCGCTTCGGCGTGGAGTACGTCGTCGTGTTCCGGAAGATGCCGCTCGGTTCGAGCGATGGCAGCACCGACTACGTGTGGCAGATGGCAGGCACGCCACCTGCGGATCTCGTTCCGCTCCTCGTCAACGATGAACTGAGCCTGTACCGTATCGGGACGAAGTGAGTTCGGAAGATGGACAGATTCCTTCGTTTCGTTCTGATCGGCGGGCTCGCCACGCTTTTTCAATATGCGTTGCTGGTCGTCGGCGTGCGCATGGAACTCGGCCCTACGACCGTTATCTCCGGCGCCGCGTTCGCCATCTCGTCGGTATTCAATTTTCTGGCGACGCGCGCCTTCACGTTCCGGTCGACCGAGCAGTTGGGGCCGGCGTTCCTGCGATATGCGGGAATGATCGGGATCGGCCTCGTCCTCAATACCATCGTGATGACCGTGCTGTTGGCTGCGGGTTTGCACTATCTCGTCTGCCAGGGAGCCGCCACGGTTCTGATCCTGTTTTGGCACTACTTCATCGCATCGCGGTGGGTGTTTGCGGGCGCGCCCGCCAAACAACCCGGTGCGTCGCCGTGAGCCGCATCTGGCATCTCGCCTGCTGTGGCCGATCGACTGGCCGATGGGCCCTGAAACATTGGAGCTGAAGACCCGACCATGACCGCAGCAAGTCGCATCATCCGTGAAGACGCGGAACTACTGCTCGCCGAGAGCCCGCAGACCATGGCCGCCTTCGACGGTGCCAGCATCCTGGTGACGGGCTCGGCCGGGTTCCTCGGCAGCTATCTGATGGACATCTTCGCCACACTGAACCACGTGACGAAGGGGCCCCGCACGACGCTGCTCGCGGCTGACAACTTCCGCGCGGCCATGCCCGAGCGTCTGACGCATCTGACAGGTGATCCTTCGGTGACGTTCCGCACCGCCAACATCGTCGAGCGGACCGATTGGGGGCGGCGCTTCGACTGGATCATCCACTGCGCCAGCATCGCCTCTCCGACCTACTATCGCCAGTTCCCGCTGGAGACGATCGACGCCAACGTCAATGGTACGTGGCGGATGCTGGAACTGGCCGAGGAGCACAAGTCGCAGGGGGTTCTGTATTTCTCGTCGAGCGAGATCTACGGCGATCCCGATCCGAAATTCATCCCGACGGCCGAGGACTACCGCGGCTATGTCTCGTGCACGGGACCGCGCGCCTGCTACGACGAATCCAAGCGGCTCGGTGCGACGTTGTGCATCAGCTATCACGCACAGCGCGGTGTGAAGCCGAAGATCGTCCGGCCCTTCAACGTGTATGGCCCCGGCCAGCGCCTCAACGACAAGCGCATGGTGCCCGATCTGATGTCCGCGGCGCTCGCGGGCGGCCCGCTGGTACTGCTGAGCGACGGCACGCCGACCCGCTCTTTCTGCTACGCGCGCGACTTCATCCGCGGAAGCCTCGGCGTTCTCGTCCAGGGGAAGCCGGCCGATCCCTACAACTTCGGCAACATCCAGGAAGTGTCGATGCTCGACGCCGCGCGAACCATGGCCGAGGTGGCTGGACGTGACGGCAAGCCGCTCGAGATCCAGTACCAGCGCAGTGCCGATGCCTTGTACCTCACCGATAATCCGAACCGGCGCTGTCCCGATCTGAGCAAGGTCCACACCGAGCTCGGCTACGAGACGAAGGTGGATCTGCGCGAGGGCTTCGCACGCACCTACCAGCATTACGTCGAAGAAGGCCAGAGCCGTAAGGGCTGAAGGGCGAGAGCATCATGAAGATCACCATCATCGGCGCGGGCTATGTCGGGCTCGTCACGGGTACGGGGCTTGCGGGCCTTGGCCACGACGTCGTCTGCGTTGATACGGATCCGCGCCGGGTCGCTGCGATCGAGAACGGCCGTGCCCCGTTTTTCGAACCGGGCCTCGACGAACTGCTGTCGAAGGCGAGGGCGTCGGGCCGGCTGCAAGCTTCCACCGATCTGGCGTCGAGCCTCGAGGGGGCTGACGTCTCCATCATCGCTGTCGGTACGCCCTCGAACGCCCATGGCATAGACCTTACCTACATCCGTGGCGCGGCTCGCGAGGTCGGCGCGGCGCTGAAGCGGATCGGGCGCTTCCACGTTGTCACCGTGAAGAGCACGGTCGTGCCCATGACCACGGACACGGTCGTGCGCCAGGAACTGGAAGCGGCATCCGGTCTCGTCGCCGGCCGCGACTTCGGTCTTGCCATGAACCCGGAGTTCCTGCGCGAAGGCTGCGCTGTCGAGGATTTCACCAATCCCGATCGCATCGTGCTGGGTGCCCTGGATGCACGTTCGCACGAGATCCTGTCCCAGATGTAGTCGGGCTACACCTGCCCGATCCTGAAGACGACGCCGCGCAATGCCGAGATGATAAAGTATACGGCGAACGCGCTGCTCGCGGCGCTGATCTCGTTCTCCAACGAGATCGCGCAGGTGTGCGAGACGATCCCGGGCCTCGACGAGGCAACCGTGATGGAGGGTGTGCACCTCGACTGCCGCTGGTGGGTCGACAATGGCCGCGGGCAACGCAAGCACCCCGGTGCCGTCACTTATCTGCGCGCGGGTGTCGGCTTCGGCGGCAGTTGCTTCCCCAAGGACGTGAAAGCGATCTTCGAATACGCCGAGGGGCAGGGTGCGGCGATGCCGCTGCTGCGGTCGGTTCTGACCATCAACGAAGAGCGCGCGAATCGGGTCGTCGAGATCCTCACGCGGCAGATCGGACCGGTCGAAGGCAAGCGGATCGCCGTGCTGGGGCTCGCGTTCAAGCCTGATACCGACGACGTGCGCTAATCCCCCGGCATGAAGATCGCCGCCGATCTTGCGCGCCGCGGCGCGAACGTGGTCACCCACGATCCGATCGTCACCGCCGAGGCCGCGCAGGCGATGCTCGGCTCGCAAGTTCTGCACGTCGATGATGCAGCCAAGGCCGCCGCGGGCGCAGATGCCCTGATCGTCGCCACGTCCTGGGAGGCCTACAAGCGACTGGACTGGAGTGCGTTGTCCCGCTCGATGCGCCCGCCGGTGATCCTCGATGGCCGCCAGGTCGTGAAGGCGGAGGGGTTACCCTCTGGCACGAAGCTGCTGACAATCGGCCGGCATGTCGGGGGATCGGTCACATGAGCGGGGCAGTTGCCGCGCCGGAGGTGAACGGCCGTTCCGTGCTCGTGACGGGCGTCGGCGGGCTCGTGGGGCGCAGCCTGCTGTCGCGGCTTGCCGGCAGCGGTGCGCGCATCACAACGATGGGCCGTTCGGCGCGGCGCGAGATTCCCGGTCACGCCATCGTCGTCGATCGCTGGCGCGCCGACGAAATCCGGTCTGCGACGAAGGGGCTGGCGTTCGACTATGTCTTTCATCTGGCCGCTTATGGGGTCGATCCCAAGGCGCGCGACATCGCCGAGATGGTCGAGGTCAACGTCGGCGCATCGCTCGCGCTGGTCGAGACGGCGACCGCGACGCGCGCTTACGTGCACGTCGGCTCGTGCTCCGAGTATGCTCCGCGGACCGATGGCCAGAACCTGCGGGAGAGCGATCCGGTCGAGACGGGCAAGCTGTACGGCTCGACAAAGGCTGCGGCGACGATCGCCTCGTGTGCGATCGCGACAGCCCGCGACCTGCCGTTCGTTGCGGCGCGTCTGTTCGACGTCTACGGCCAGGGCGAGGCGCCCCACCGGCTGTTGCCGTCGCTGGCCGCCCGGCTGAAGCGGGGCGAGCGCGTGCCGCTTTCGCCGGGTACGCAGGTCCGGGATTTCCTCGCCGTCGACGATGCCGCCGATGGCCTGCTGGCGTTGGCGGATGCTACCGGCGCGAACGGCGGCCAATCCATCGTCAACCTTTGCTCGGGCGTGGCGACTTCCGTGCGGCTTTTCGCCGAGACTGCGTGCCATGCCGTGGGGGCTTCTCCGGACCTGCTCGCGTTCGGCGAACTCGCGTTCAGGCCCGACGACTTGATGCATCAGGTCGGCGATACATCCGGGCTGCACCAGATGGTGACGTGGCGGCCTAGCCGTTCGCTGGCCGATGGCATTGGATTTGCTCTGGCACAAAAAGGAGGTGCCACGTGAACATGCATACCGCCAACTTGGCAGACTTGGCAGATCTGGCGACCCAGCCGGGCGTGCCGGCCGCGCCGTCTCGCGACGGGACGGTCGAGCCCCGCCAGCGCCGTATCGTTACGATCTCCATCCCCGTCTACAACGAGGAGGGCAACGTGCACGCCCTGCTCGAACGTCTGCGCGCGCTGGCTCAGGTGCATTTCGGTGCTTACGATTTCGAGTTTCTGTTCACGGATAACGCCAGTGAAGATCGCACCTATGAGCTGCTGATGGCAGCTGCGCGGGATGACGCGCGGATCCGCGTGCTGCGCTTCTCCCGCAACTTCGGTTTCCAGCGCTCTATCCTGACCAACTATCTGCATGCGCGCGGCGATGCTGTCGTGCAGATCGACGCGGACCTTCAGGATCCGCCCGAGCTCATCTCGCGTTTCCTGGAGCAGTGGGAGAAGGGCTACCTGGTCGTGTACGGCGTCAGGCGCCGGCGCGAGGAATCCCGCATCTTGGAGTGGAGCCGCAAGGCCTACTACCGCGTGGTGGACCAGTTGAGCGACGTGCCCGTGCCGCCCGATGCCGGGGACTTCCGGCTGATCGACCGGCGCATCGTGGAGCACCTGAGGTCGCTGAAGGATCAGAATCCTTACCTGCGCGGTGTCATCGCGGCGCTGGGCTATCCCCAGACCGGCGTCGTCTACGATCGCACGGCGCGTACGGCGGGCAAGAGCAAGTTCGGTTTCTTCAAGCTCGCCAAGCTCGGGCTCGACGGCATCACCAGCCAGTCGACGAAGCCGTTGAACTACATCACGCTGTTTGGTTTCGGTCTGTGTGCGTTCACGCTGGCGCTTGCCGCCATCTACCTGCTGCTGTGGCTGTTCAACGTGAACGCGGCGCCGGCCGGCTTCACCACACTGGTTCTGATCCAGCTGTTCGCGATGGGTATCAATGCCGCCATGCTCGGCGTTCTGGGCGAGTACATCGGGCGCATCTTCGACAACGTGCGCGGGCATCCCTTCACGATCATCGAGCGGACGATCGAAGGCGCGGAGGAGCGTCGTCTGCTCGAGCCGAAGGTCGATACGCTCAAGGACACGGGCAAGAACACTCACGAGGAGAATTCGAAATGAAGGTCGTCATCCTGGCCGGCGGTCTCGGCACGCGACTCTCCGAGGAGACCGATGTTCGCCCCAAGCCGTTGGTGGAAGTCGGCGGGCGTCCGATTCTATGGCACATCATGAAGCTGTACGCGTCGGCGGGCTTCAACGACTTCGTGATCTGCTGCGGCTACAAGGGCGCGATGATCAAGAAGTACTTTGCCGACTACTATCTCCAGACTTCGGACATCGTCGTCGACCTCGGCCGCAACTCGATCGAGTATCTGCGGTCGGGCACCGAGGACTGGCGCGTGACGCTGGTCGATACTGGGCAGGATACGATGACTGGTGGCCGTCTCAAACGGGTGGCGCCGTACCTGGGCGGAACGACGTTCTGCATGACCTACGGGGACGGCGTCAGCGATATCGACATCAGGAAGGTGGTCGATCTTCACCGGCGGCAGGACAAGCTGGCCACGGTGACGGCTGTGCCATCGCCCGGCCGCTTCGGTATTCTCGACATCTCCGGCAACGACAGCGTCGAGCGCTTCCATGAGAAGCCCAGCAACGAGATGGGCTGGATCAACGGCGGCTTCTTCGTGCTCGAGCCGAAGGTGATGGACTACATCGACGGCGATTCGACGATCTGGGAGCGGCAGCCGCTGGAGAACCTCGCAGCCCAGGGCCATCTCGGCGCATATCGCCACGAAGGTTTCTGGAAGGCGATGGACACGCTGCGCGATCGGCGCGAACTCGACGAACTGTGGGCCTCCGGCAAGGCGCCCTGGAAGCGCTGGTAGATGTGCTATCGCTCTGATCGATCGCGTGCACGGTGCGTGATACGAGCCGCCTCGCCGGATCGCATCAACTCGACGGCGCGTCGAGCTTGCGGGTCAGGTTCTCGAACTCGCGGCGCAGTTCCTCGTTCTTGAATATCTGCTCGAAGGTCGGGGCTTCCAGCTTCTGGATGGCCTCGAAGGACGCGGCGCTGTCGCGCATGAGGTTGCGGAGCTGGTAGCTCGCCTCGACCGTTTCGAACGTGTTGTCGGCGATGCGCAGATCGTGCGCGGAGCGCTTGCGGGTGGCGGCGAGTTGTTCGCGCTGCTGCATCAGGAAGCGGCGATAGCCCTTGGCGGCTTCCTCCGACAGCTTCTGGCTTTCGCGATTGGCCTTCAGTGCGCGCTGCTGATCGGGACGGTTGTCGGCGCGCAGCAGCTCTTCGGTCTTGGTGCGCGCGTTTGCGATGTCCTTGGTGATCGCTTCGAGCTTGGGCATGTACTGCGTGTCGATCTTGGCGATGGCCGTGTCCTGGGCGTGGACCAGCATCGCGAATAGCGCCGCGTGCATCGCGAAGTACTTGCGGGCCGCGCCGAGGTTGTCGCCGGACTGGCTCATCAGCCGGCCGAGCTGGCCGTCGATCGCCTTGGCCGAATTGAACACCGCGATGAGCCGCACGAGGTCGCCCGACAGGACGCTGTCCAGCAGCATGTCGACCTGGGCTTGATTCATCTGCACGCCGGTTTTTCCGAGCGCGTCGGTAACTTCCTTCTTCGACTTCGCGATCTCGTCGCGATTGCCGGCGATTCGTTTGTTGGCGTCGTCGAGGTCGCGCTGGAGGCTGTCGACGGTGTCGGTGATGATGCCCGGGAGCATGCCATCCTTCGGCGCGGTCAACTGCCGCTCGCGCAGCTTGACCATCCGCTCCTCGAGGTCGCGGATGTTCTTGCGGCGCTCCTCGATGCGCTTCTGGATGTCGACGACGGGGACTTCCGTGACGATGCCCATGGCACCGTCGAGCAGGTCGCGGATCTTTTTCTCGCGGTCCTCGCGCGTCTCGGAGAACAGCGGCGGGATCAGGAAATCTTCCCGCGAAGGTAGTTTCTTGGCGTCGGTTCGGTTCTTCGCGGTGTCCTGCAGGATCGCGTCGATCGCCTGCATCAGCTTGCGCGCCTGCTCGAAGCCGGGATCGCCGGCTCGGGGATCGGCGGCTTCCTGCGAGGGGGCCGTGGGTGCGGCCTGTGCCAGCTGGAAGCGGTCGGCGCGTGGAGCCTGCGGAACGCAGAGAACAGGATCGCGCGGCGTGCCGGCCATGCTGGAGCCCGCGCCCAAGGTCCAGGCGATCGCAGCGCTCGCCACGAGCAGGCCGTTCAGAGGCAGTGTGCGGGCGGCCATCGATCTCTCCTCAGGGTACGCGGCATATAGAGGCGAAAATTCGGGCGAATCCGTGTTGCAGCAAGAGATGTGCCCATGAACCTGTGGTTCGGATTCGTGGTTATTCGGCCGTATTCGTCATCGCGTCGGCTCTTTGGACAAGTTCGATCAGCGAAGCGCCAACCTGCCGGGCGTCGTTGATTACGGTAATATGGGTGATCCGGGGCTTCGTTCCAGGGATGCGGGCGCGAGTGAGGGGGCCTTCGGCTGGCCAGTTCCCGAGATCCAGGCCCAGGCGTAGCTCGCGCGGGCCGACGAGCAGGACGCCGAACTCACGTGGCCGCTGCAAGCTGATGAGATCGCCGGCCGGCGTCGTGACGAGGCCGGGAAGTGCTTGGGCGATCTCGCGCAGAAGCATATGGGCCAACGGGCGCAGGCCCTTGCCGCGCGCCATCAGCTCGGCAACGGAGGCGCTGGCTGCCGGCACAGGCGGAGTTGGGGATACAGATATGGGTCGTGGCGGTGCGGGAGTTGGCGCCGCTGGGGGCAGGGGAGCTGTCGTAGCGTGTGTCGGTGCGGGCTGTGCGGTCGGCGTCGGGCGAGGCGCGGATGTTGCGGGCGGCTGGGGGGCCAAAGGGGGCAGACGCTCCGACGTCTCGCCGTAGATCGGTCGGCCGCCGTTGTGATGGATGCGCTCCAGCCACGAGGCGTGGGCGAAGGTGAGGCCCTGCGGGCGTAGCCAGTCGATGACCGCATTGCGGTCGGTGAGCCTGGTTCCGTCGATCAGCGACATCCAGACGGCGAGCGAACGTCCGGTGCGGGGCTCGAGGTCCTCGATGAACTCACGCTCCAGCTCTGCGTGCTTGCGTGACATGGCGGCGGGGCTCGGTCGGCTCAGGGGGCCTTGGGGAGGACGTCTGTAGTCTTTCCCACCTAATGCTGCGAAACGATCGTTCTGTCACGGGTCTTTGCGTGGATGCCGGGTATGGCGGTGGACGCAGGTTTTACAACCACCGCCGCGAGGTCTCCTTGTAGGTGCGGTAGGCGTCGCCGAACTTCGCTTCGAGATGGCGTTCCTCGGGCAGGATTGCGAGTTGCGTCACGGCGATCGCGAATACCGGCGTCAGGAGCGCGATCCAGATGTTGTGGGCGGCATCGGCGAGCCCCA